>CALKVB010000116.1 GCA_937996605.1 uncultured Oxalobacteraceae bacterium
CTCGGTTATTCCCGTGATTCCTGCTGCTGGAATCTTCCCATACTCATTTGCCAATGACTTAAGTTCCCAAGTAGCAATCACTGGCTCCACCACTTTCTTGAGATCTTTAATCGGAATCCATACAATTCCATCCTCAAGATAAAAACGAATTTGTCGCCCGTCAAAACTATAAAATTTGCCATGCCAATCGAACACCGCTGATTTCTCGCCCCAATACTTAAACAAAAGTACGAACTCAATCAGTTCGCGGGAATATAAGCGCCCCCAAAACCCAAATGAGATGAGGCAACCAACGACGCCCATACCTGGCGCAATTTTTTCAAGCAAACGATACGAGCCATAGGCGAAAAGAGCACTGAACAATACTTTGACAATAAAATCCACGATGATTCTTTTGTTCATAGCTGATTCCTAGCGACGGTAAAACAAAATTTAGTCGCGTTCTTGATCGTCAATGGTGTCCATTCCCGTGTCCACATTCTTACCCTGACCGAGCAATACAGGAGCTACGTAATTGGCTAGTAGATGCTCTCGGCTTTGTGGCGTTTCCAAGCTAATTCTACCCAGAGCGCCACTACGATAGTCGAGCAATAAAGTGTGTGCCGCTTTTTCAAAATCCCAATCACCACCCTTTAAGCGATAAGCGCGCTTTTTTGCGACGCCTTCAATCACACTCACAGCATCAATACCTTCTGTCGAAAAACCGTAGCGTGTAGTCAAGAATTGCGGGTAACTCTTAAGCAGTAATTCAGCAAGAAAAGTCGCCACTTCCTCTTCGATCAGTGCATTGACGCCAATGGCATGACTGGCCGCCAACATTAAGCCATCCGTAGGATGTTCAATTTTAGGCCATAACATACCAGGCGTATCAGTCAAAATCATGTTTTTTCCGAGATATAAACGCTGCTGCACTTTAGTCACCGCAGGTTCATCTCCCACGTTTGCAACCCGCTTTTTCAAGAGCGCATTCATCAAGGTAGACTTACCAACGTTAGGAATGCCCATGATCATCATACGCAATGGCTTAGTTGGCACTCCGCGATGGGGCGCCATTTCTAGCGCAAAGCCGGGAACCTTGGCTACATCAGCAGGCTTCTTGCAACTCATTGCCACTGCTTTCACACCTTTTTGTGCGTTATAAAACTCAAGCCACTGTTTGGTTGCATGTGGATCAGCCAAATCGCTCTTGTTCAAAATTTTAAGACACGGGCGCTGACGAAATACACGTAATTGCTCAACCATAGGATTACAGCTTGCTTGCGGAATTCGTGCATCCAACACCTCAATCACCAAATCGGTATTCTCCATTGTTTCCGCTGCTTTTTTTCGAGCAGCGTTCATGTGACCGGGGAACCATTGTATCGACATACTTATTCTTCTTTTTTACGAAATAAAGCTCGCACAAAACCTGCCAGAATCGAAGTTCAAGCAAGGTGCAAACAATTGAGGGAAATTAAATCGCTATTTTACGGATTTAGTCGGCAGCAGTCCGAATTACTTCACAATATTCTGCGATTTTCAAAACTTAACAAGCATTGCGCTGGAAAATGATATGTAAATAACACCAATATTATTGGAAAGAGCGCTCTTTTGAAGTCTAGGCAAAAAGACAAAAAATAAATCTAAGCCTAACACGACCTGAATTACTTTTGAATTTGAGCGATCCTTTGATCGACAAAAGCGAGTAAATCAGCCCCTAAGCCTGGATGCAGTTTTGCATGTCGATACGCCTCAAGTGCTTCTTGAGTCGCACCGTCTGCTTGCAAGGAGATTCCCATGCCCATCCACCACACCGCATTTTGCGCGTGTTTAGCCAGTGCCATTTTATAGTACTGCACTGATTCTTTATGCCGATTTAACTTTTGCAAAAGTGCTGCCATGAATGCTAAGTAGTCAGGTCTATCCTGAGCATAAGCTACGCTTCTTTGTAACACATCAACAGCTTCGCTCACCTTCGCCCGCTCCACCAACAGGCGAGCTAAAATCATCGCAAAATTAATCTGATGGACATCAAGCGCTAGGCCCTGCTTCAACTCGCGGATTGCATCATCATAGCGCTTCCCTTCCAAAAATAGGGAGATCATTAATTGTCTAGCGGCTGCGTGATTTGGATCCAACTTGAGCGCCTGTTCCAAGGCCAAAATCGCCTCTCCATTGCGTCCCTGTTGTTGAAAAATAGTCGCTTGCTTAAATTCACCTTCAGCCCTCTGTTGAGGCGACACCTCTTTAACAATCGCGATTGGCGCGGCCTGTGTTTTTTCTGAGGCGTTAGCGTGTTTCAGCTCGGATTTAGCGATCGATTTTGTCATTTCTTTGGCGCTAGAATTCAGCTCTGGCTCGGCTTTTGCAATCGTACCAAGATCAACCAAAGTGCCATCTGCACGCCTGATTTCAACAACGGAAGCCGCCTTTGTCGTCTTTGAATTTGAAGTTGGTTCGCTCACCTTCGTTTCAATATGTGCGCTTATATCGCGATCAACTACCTGCTCTTTGGTGGCTAGGCTTGGCATTCTCGCAGGGGCAAGTTCAATTGAAGACTTATCTGCCACCACTTCAATATCTGTCGACATCTTGAGCAACAAAGGCAACGATGCAATTGGCACTACATCGGAACCACCGTCGCTCGCAGCGCTTGACGCTTGCGCCACTGAAGGAGTTGGAGGGAGTTGCCTTTGTTCTACTTTATTCAGTGAAGATTGTTCATTTAGACTCGGTTTTCCGCGTAAAAAAAAGTACGCTGTTGCTGACAAAAGCAGAATACACAAAACAAGAAAGATGGTGCGCGGCAAACGTGAATTAGGTAGGTTTGCGCCATACTGTGCGTAACGAGGAGTGACATCCGAATTGCGCATATTTGCTTCCCCGCGCTTTTCAAGATCTTCTAACATTTGATTAATCAGACTCATCGCTTGCTCACTTCATCTCTCGGATATACAAGAACAAGCTAAGCGCACAGATTCCACAAATGGCACCGATACGTATTATTTTCTGCATGTATTTGCTTAACGACGCCGTCTCCGTGTCTTGAAGTGACAAAATAACGTGCCTCAAATTGACAGTTCGAGCACCAGCACCATACGCCAGCATCATCGACTTGTTCGCAAGGATGTTGAGCATACGCGGTATTCCACCACTTCCAAGCCAAAGTAGAAAGTTTGCAGACCGCGTGAAAAGACGTAGTTCGCTATACCCGGCAACACGCAAACGATGATTTAAGTAGAACGCGGCTTCATCCAAACTCAATGGACGTAAGCGATAATGAAAGCTAATACGCTGAGCCAATTGCCGTATCTCGTCTCTTGCTAAACGCCTATCTAATTCAGGCTGGCCAAAGAGAACGATTTGTAATAACTTTCTTTTTTCTGTCTCGAGATTACTCAATAATCGGATAGCTTCCAAGGTTTCGATGGGCAGTGCTTGTGCTTCATCGATGCACAGCAACACACGCTTACCCTGCTTCGCAAACTCAAGCAAACGCAAATTAATCGCTTTCAAGACTTCATGTTGCTCTGACGCTCGATCGTGTTCGATTCCTAAATCGTCTGCCAGACTCAATAATAAAGTTCTCGGTTCAAGAAATGGATTTGGGATATAAGCAGTGACAAATTCCGCACCTAAAGATTTCAAAAACTGTCGGCATAGCAAAGTCTTACCAGTGCCGACTTCACCTGTGATCTTGATAAAGCCTTCGCCGCTTTGGGCAGCGATCATCAGCGTGTTGAAGGCTTCACGATGACTACCAAATGAAAAGAAAAAACTGGTGTCAGGTGTAATACCAAACGGTACATCATGTAACCCGAAATGGGATTGATACATAAAGATCCCAAGAAATTGGTAGCAAATTAGAAAATCAATCAAATTTAAACGAACTAAAACCCACGCAAGACTATTTTGTCATTAGTCTTTTTTCTTCTCAAAACGCGTACGTGGTGTCATTTCCTCGATACGTCTTTGACTTTCAAGCAAATCTTGATCCCATCCCATGTCACCATCGACAATCGTCGGCTTAATAAGAATCACCAGCTCTCTCTTTTGTGCGACCTGGTTAGTATTACGGAACAGGCCACCGAGCACCGGTACCTCTCCTGCGCCTGGAATCTGAGATCGATCGTTGACATTTGCTTGTCGCATCAAACCACCAATTGCCACTATTCGACCATTTTGACCTCTCACCACGCTATCTGTCTCCGAGACATCACTTGAAGCCAGTGGCAAAACGATCGTTCCCGCACTACCTGCGTTGATGGTTTTTTCTATGGTTGACACTTTGCTGACCGAAGGATGGACATGCAAAATAATATTCCCGCCATCATCAATTTGTGGTGTGACATCCAGTGCGACGCCAGAGAAAAATGGCAGCACATCGACAATGACGGTTGGCGCAGTCGTACCTGAGCTACTCGTAGTACCTGGTGTAGCTTTTAAATTTGTCACAAAAAACTCGTCTTTACCAACTTTCAAAACTGCCTTCTGATTATTCAAAGTGGCAATTCTCGGGCTAGATAAAACATGAACATTACCTTGGGACTCTAAGAACGATAGCAAAGCTGAAAAATTAGCTGTTTGAAAAGCCAAGCCAAACAAAGAGCCCGCTGCTTTTGATGCTGCTCCCAAATTCATCCCAGTCGCCGTAGTACCAATACCGGTGTCGTCAGCTGTGAGACGGGTGGTACTCAGGTTAGTACCCGGCGATAAGAAACCCAATGAGGCGGCACTATTGGGTGAGGTTTTCAATGATGCAAACGTCGCCCAATTAATACCTGTTTGATATTGGTCATTGAGCTCTACTTCAAGAATCTTGGCCTCCAAAATAACCTGCCGATCAACGGATAGCTGAGTCGCCTTCAAATAAGCGGCAACATTGCGAATTTCATCTGACATTGCCCGCACTACCACCACACCAGATTGAGGATTGATCACGACTTGGCGCCCTTCTTGGCCAACTCCAATAAGAATATCGAGCGACGCTTTCAACTCTGCCCAAAAATCATTGTTCGAAGTTGTATTAATCTTGCTTGAGCTAACTGTTTGTTTCGCACCACCATTTCCTCCCGCATTAGCATCATTGTTGTTCTGCCCATTTTGGCTGCCATTGGAATTGGAACCTTGCGAATTAACGACATCAGCGACTGAACCTGAAGTCACTCGAATATCAGAACTACCTTTACGTACTGAAGCGAGATAATTAATCTGGAAAACTCTCGTTTGCATCGTGGTTGGTTTTACATAGATGCGAGTTCCCTCGATCCTATATTCAAAACCATATAATTCACGAATGGCGTCTAATGCCTCAAACAAGGTGACGTCTTTCAAATTGGCCGAAATATTGCCGGTTACATCGGGATGCACCAACATGTTATAAGGCGTGCCTGCAACAATCGCCATAAAGAACTGCGCCGCAGGAGCATTGCTAATATTCAGATTAAAACGCTCATCCAGAGGTTTCCGAACGGGCGGTAAGTCAGTATTCAAAGCAGGCAGCAAGGACACTGAAACTGCTTCTGCATCTGCAGGCTTCACCTTAGGTGCAGTTGCCTTACTCATCTCACTCTTAATCAGATCATAAGTCTCTTGCCTTGATGGGGGCATCGCACAACCTGCGATCATCACCACAAGCAAAACGGATACACTGAGCTTTTTCATTTTCCAACCTTTTTGAACCAAGGCATTACACTTATCGGAATATCGCGTCATCTACTTAACTTTCGGGTCTTTTATTATTTTCTTCTCTACATCCGGAAATAGCTTCAGAGTCTGCAAAACCTTTCCACGCTTTAAAGTCGCTTCAGTTTCTGTTAACCGTACCAACACTTGATCACCAAATTTTCCATTCAATTTGACCGTCGTACCATCGATGACTGCAAATTTTCGATTCGGAGCAAGCAGCACGGACTGCAGTACTGGCACGTGTTCACCTTCACCCGCACCCTGCAATAAATTGGGCGGCCGAGTTGGATCTTTCAACTCCTGGGCTGAACAGACTGCCATGCTAGCGACCACAAAGTATCCAATCGCCAGCTTTGAAACAAGGCGTCTCCAATTCACATATTGAGCCATTTTTTCTCCAAGCTCAAAGTGAATACCCGCAAACTTAATCGAGCATTCGGATATTCAATCACTCTCAAATGACTCTTACCCCAGTACAAACGTTCTGGAATTGCTTCAAGATTTCGCATGTAATTCAACATATCTAAGTAATTGCCTTCCAAAACAATCTCAACCTCATGCTTGAACAGTCCGATTTCAGCATCCGCCGACGATGTTACTGGCTTTAACTCAACTGCAGTTTGAGCACCCGATGCAGGCACCGCTTCAGTCGCAGTTCTATTATCGGGAATAATATTCACCACTGGAAAACTCTTTAGTGAGACAAGCTTTAACGACTTATTTTGCTTCAAAATAGTTTCCAGCAAACTGTCCATTTTTTCAGGCGTCACGAGTCCTTTTTGGAATTGTTCTAATTTTCCATTGACGACATCCAGCATCTTCTTATGCTCTGAGATCTGATGCTTAACCTCAGCGTCTATGTCTGCACTTTGATTCGCCTGCAATACTGTCAGTTCTTGTGTTAATGTCTGCATCTTGGCTGCGTCTTGTTGTTGCTTCAGTTCACTCAGTTTTTGCTGCTTCATTTTGGGCGAAATAAATACATTAAAACCGAGCAAAAACACCACCGCCAGCGCGACCAGAAACAATAAGCCCCTCTCACGTTCGCTTCGAGAGTCAATCTTGTCAGAAATTTTTTTCCATTGAGCGTTCATGGTGTTTTCACTACCTGATCTTTCTGCCCCTTGAATTCAACCGAGTGCAAATCAAATTCAATATACGGCGCTAGTTCATCTTTCTTTTTCTCTTTCCCTACCGTGTTGGGTGTTGTCTCCAACAGTGGGCGCCGAATGTCTAAAGCAGCAAATGTCTTCCCTTGCATAATCTTTTCGCGTTTCAATTGACTTACAAACAAAGGCACAGTTTCTGCCTGCAAAGCGCGACCGTGTACGCTAATCACATCGCCAGCGCCCTCAAGATCAAAGCCTGTCATCCACACACCTGCAGGAATTTGTCGAGCGAAAGCGACCAAGTAATCTGAATATCCTACGGTGTTACCGAACTTATTTTCGCCAAGAAGACTGAGCGCACGTTCACGATTAACAAGATCCTCCTGCAACAGCTTCAACTCGTTTGCTAAGGCTGGGTCATGTGTTGGTAGTTTCGCCGTCGCCTTCTCTTGAGCCAATTGCTTCTCGACATTACTTAAAAACTGTGCCGTTTGGGTTTCCATCGACAGCTGTTTCATAAATTTCACCTGCGCCCAAGACCAAATGCCAACCACTACCAACAGCGACAGAAGTAGAGCAAGGAACAAATTGAAGGCTGTCAGTAAACTTCGTTTTTTAACTAAATCTTGATTGAATAAATTGATCTGTTGACTCATGCCTGCCCTCCGTTACCACGCAAGGCTGCACCTATGATTTCAAAATACCTTTGTTGTTGTTCTGAACTCTTTAACTCTGGAATTTTGTCTAGATTCACAACAGACGAGAGATCAAGAATTTCGACTGGCATGTACATATTGGTGCCCAAGAAATCCCGCAGCGACTCCGCTATTTCACCAAGTGGCGCAAGCACCAGTTTAGCGGTCGTAATATAGTTGTGTTGGCGATCGAAATGATCAAGTGAACGTTGCAATTCAAGGGAAATTCTCTCAAATACTGAACGCTGAGTTTCCTCATCGGCACTTCGGATTTGACTAATCGTAATATCAAGACGTCGCGACAAGTAAAGCTCACCGCCAAATGTCACGGTCAATAAGCCCCCCGATTGTTCAAATGAGAGCATTGCTAAACCACGACCATTCACTTCAAGGCGCGATGAAATATTCCGCTGTGCCATTTCAGGAATGTCGATAGTTGTGAGTGGCAATTTAAGATTCAAAAAGCGATCTTGCAGTAACTTGATGGTTTTATTTGCTGCAACGATCGCAATCAAAGACTGGTTTCGGCCACCAGCATTAACGTCACCCGGTACACGAATCACGTCAACTGTCGCTTCTGAAACTGAATAATCGACCATTTCTTTGATGCGCCAACGAACCGCATTTTTCAATTCTGAATCAGGTACATTCATAGCATCAAGTGCCAACACCTGATATTCACCTTGATTCAACAAAACCGCGCATTGTTTCTGTTTTACTGGTGATTCTTTTGCAAGGCGTTCTAATAGTATTTCGGGCGCCACTGCATCACTCGGGTAAAAACACAAAAATTCCAACACAGGCTTCGCAGTTGGCTCTTGTCGCAAAGATGCCGCATACAGGCCGTCCGCAGCAAGACGGACCGCCATTAGCTCACTATTGTTTTTATTCTTCAGAAAGAATTTCATGCATAAAATCCATTTTCCCAATCTTGCTTGACGTTAAGATAATAAGTGCATATTGTCAATCGTTCTTCATTACTTTGTTGCCACATCGCCGTTTTTCCATCTCAACACGGCTTTAATGTATCTCGCGTAAGTAAATGAATTCATTGGTTTTTTTATAAACACCAAAAACCGCTCGAGCTTTTGGATCTGTATTTCCCGCCCCAGTCCAATTAAATTGTAACCAAGGCTTGTTTAAACTTGTACTTGCTGCCCCAATTCCACCGACAGCCACACACTGGTTTCCGCTTGCAGCCCCTAAATTCAAAGTTATGTCAGTGAAACCGCTATTTCCAGATCCAGGGGCACTCAACTTAAGTGGAGTAACACTTACCGCCGTTTCACAAGCGTTCAAATTATTTGGTTTTGCCACTGTCCCAGTTGGAAACGCAAATGAAAAGCTACCCGCGTAATTAGATGCAGGCGGAAACGTGCAACTGGTATCCAAATCATTGCTTGTCCATCCAGCACTAGCACCTGCCCAATATTCGATTCTCAAAGGAATAGGTAGCGCGAGCATCTCAGTACCATATGCATTACTCATTTTGATACGACCATGTCGCATTTTCCTTGCATTGATGATCATCTTCGCTGTACAAGAGCCGTTACTCATCCCTGCTGTATCGGCAATACATGAATTCGTTGATGCTTGCATATCACGATCAACTAATTTCACACCATCTGGATCATTTACATTCAATCCGATCGAGAGTGCATCGTATGGTCCATCTGCAGTTGCCAACCGACTAAAATTACTTCCTGAAAAAAGATATTGTCCGCCACTCCAAGTTGGGCTGGTGGTTGTTAATCTGGCTGAACTGATGGGAACACCGTTATTCGCATTTTCGATTTCTGTCGTCACCGTAGCGCGCCCAAAGACACCACTGTAATTCACGGTACGAGAGTTTGATGAATTTCGCCCCTCGATGGTCGCAGTAAGGCTAAACGGTTGATCCATATATGCAAAACCAGTACAGGGCTCTGCATATGAAGACAAAGCAAGTGTAAAGTGATCAGGTACAAACCGGCCGAAATAATTACTTACCGAGGTATTCCCGAACTTACATCCGTACTTCCCACCAACCAAAGTATTGGAGGCATCATTTGTACAATCGCCATTCAAGATATCATCCGAATTTGCGGCGAATGTATTGTCATACACACCCTGAACTTTGAATCGAAAATAGCCGACTTCGTCATAAGTAAACGAAATACCGTTAGCACCATTTCCCGTGCTACTGTTCGCTGCAGTTGTAAACGCGCCTGCCAAGTTTCCTGTTCCTGGTGGAACCAATCCAGTAGAAGGTACATTTGTCCACTCCAACAAGTTCGCATCGATATTCGGTGTGCCGTTATATCCAACTGTATTGGTATCTGCATTTAAACTAAAGTTAACACCCGTTTTTATGATTGGGGTATTGGTGTTGCTCGTCCCCAAACTATCAGCATTGGCACTCGAAGTGATCGACGTTATGGCAGTGGGACGCACAGTAAAACTATCGGATGAGCAAGCAGTCACGGGACTAGAACCAGAACTTTCTCTGACACGACAGCGTAATTTCCCATAGGCATTCGTCAAACTCATGTTCGTTGTTATCGTCTTGCGACCATTATCTGATGCCAGAAAACTTAAAGCTTGAGTCGAGCCGGCAATGGCAACAGCAGAACTGCATACTGGAGCCGAACTATCATCATAAAGTTCAACATTCACGCTGCCTGTATATCCAGTAGCAACACTGCCACCGGTTCCAACAGCCACGACATCAAATTTAAAACCTGTGTTGACCAGTTTCGTATAAAGCGGATTCCGATTCACGGCAGTCACTGGTGTGTTATAGGGAAGACCTGTTTCGATGCATTCAAAACCAGTGACACACGGTGTGTTGGTGATCGTAATACTGCAACTCGAGGCCGCTGTTCCAGCAGCATTCGTACACTTCGTGCCATTCAATGGAGCTGTGCTGAGTCCCGTTGCTGCCAACACATAAGTGCCAGCCGATGCAGCAGTTGCTTGCAACGTGACATTAGTGGTCGAAGCGCTTCCGCCTAAGGTAAAGGTGGCAGGTGAAAAAGTTGCGCCGCTTGCTGCTGGGATCAAAGAAACACTACCGGTCAAAGTACCTGTGTTGACGATATTTAATGGTGGACAAGGTACGGTCGAAGAAGTACAGGCGAGTACGACGAGATTCTCGGGGCATAAAGTAGCACTGCCATCATGTCGAATTTCGATGTGATCATAGGCAGGTACGGTCGTCGTGCCGATCACAAAATCGTAACTGAAGGTATATACCCCGGGCGCTGTAAAATTATATGCGATACCGATCCCGGTGTCTTGCAAGGTCGTGGTGACGGTATTACTGAGCGCTGCAGTTTGAAGCACTGAACAGTTCGGTGCTCCATTGACGAAGAAGGTACTCCAACCAGCCGCACAATAGCTACTAAATGTGCCGGTACGTTCGCGAAACGACTCGACCACAGTACCTGCGGTTGGAAGCGCTGTACTGGTAGGACAAGGGGTCGCACCGCCTAGACTAGAATAAGTACCCACAATGCGCTTACTACCAGCCACATTGACCCCGCAGCCGTTGTCACTTCCACCGAGAAACGTATCGAATACATGATAGTAGCGAACAGGATTAGCAACACTCACAGGATAGCCACCTGGAATTGTTAATGTCACTTCCGCAGTCAAAAAATCCAAGGGCGTGGTGTACTTCCAAACAATAGCCACTTGAGGCCCACTGGTAATTCCGATATTGCTAGTCGCCGATTGTTGCACCCCCGAAGAACTCGGATTTGCTGGTGAAGCTGCGGTAATGGTCGCCGTGCTATACATCCCTCCAGTAGGATTAAATGTTGTCACCGTATGCGATGGACCGTAGAGCAAGCCATTGCCTCGAATGAACACACCATTATCTAATGCTGTACTCGGAGGGGTCGCTGTAGGACTATAAACTTGTCCCGTATTGTTTAATCGTCGAACTTGAATTTTGGTCGTATTGTCGATGTAGAAGTGCAAACCATTGGTCGCCGTTGTACCACCAGTGCTGTTAAATTCGATCACTTGCGCCAGCGCTGAAAAGTGAGTGAATCCAATAAAGAACACAAACAATATGATCGACCGAAAAAATAGCTTTATTTTCATCTTTGTACCAATCGTAAAATCCATCGATTTCACAAGATCATGTAGAGTTAAACGCAAACTGGGGCCACACCAGGCCCGCTTCGGCAGGTCGCTATACGTGCGACGATTTGTCTCTCGACGAAATCGGGCGACGGTGCAGCTCCAAAACTTGCCGTCGAAGTAATCTGATAAACACGTATCGTATTACTACCTTCAGTAGTAGTCGTCACTGAGCATGCCACCGTCACAGTAAAGTTCTGCAACGCACCAGCAAACGTTGGTGTCCCCATAGTCCCGACGCAGGCATAAGGAGCTAATGGCACTGAGTTATTTTCGATGGACAGGATTTGATAGGTTCCCCATTCAACCCCGGCTCGAGCACCTTGATATGCACGGGTTCCTTGAATGTCCTGCGTCGATGTGCTCTGCTGCGAAGAGTAAATAGACAGCATGAATACGCCGAGTCCAGCGATCACGACTAACAAAAAGATTGCAACGACAATCGAAAAGCCCGATTGATATTTGGTGGCGGAGCAATTTACTTGCTTTTGTCTTGCACTATTCTGTTTACGGGACATTATTAACGTTCACATCGTGATAAATCGAAATCGTTTCTGAATTTTGAGCAACACTTCTCGATAAACTCAAGCGCATCGAAATTAAACCTGTTCGCTCTCTGGCACCAGGTAAATAGCTAAACTGGCAAGCGCTAACATCCTGGGCAATAAGTGCCGCGGTAGTCGTGTTGGCACAAGTATTTGGTTCAGGATAATTAAAGCCATAACCAGATACCCTAAACAATCGACCAGTGCCATTCCCGTTAGCATCCAAGCCAACACCGGTACAGACATATGAAACCGCGCGTTCTGTACCGGATACCAGTTGAAATTTATTTCCTGGCGAAGCAAATGGAAACTGCTTGCTCGTAAAATTAATTTGACTAGTCGTACTTCCGGCAGAGATAGTACTTCGATTGTCTGCGGGCGCGTAGGCATCTGCACCCGGTATGCCCAAATTATAGACCACCACAAAATCTCCAACCGCTGGCGCTGTATTCAAGGAACCAATTACATCAAATTTTGAGATTGCTTGTACCGTTGTAAAAGGGTTGCCATTCCCACTGCCATCGACAGCGGTACGGTATCTTCCTCCATCATAACTTGGAATAAATTCAATGCAACTCGCGTTCGCAGAACGCACCGAATTAGGAACCGCTAAGTGGGTCTCACGAGATATGCGACGCAACGCTGTATTTGCAGTGTCGGTCAGTTCTGCCCTCAAGGTCAAATCTTGATATTGCTGCACTGGTCGTCGCAAAAATAAAACAACGAAGCCTGTGACAATACCTGTCAAGACAATCACAATAATTGCCTCGACCAAAGTAAATCCTTTTTGATTCGGTGTAGATATCAGCATTTAAGGTAAGGCTCTTGGCGCAAATCGATAGCGGTAACCCGTCAGTAAGACCGAGGTGTTTCCAGAAGTAACGAGCACATCAATTTGAATCTGATCACCAGTCAAAGTCTCTGTGACACTTGCAGTATATTGCTCAAGTCCCACGATGGCATTATTTTGAATGTCGCGGATCCCTGCCATGGTAAATCCATGGTAATCACCCACATTATCAAAACGTGGTTCGGCATATCGGGTCTCTCCTGCCGTCGGCCCTAAGCCTTGCGGGGTTGAAGCACAGGCAGCGGCCGAAGTCGCAGTGCTCGCATTGGCATCATCAGGATCACAATAAGTAAATGCCTGCAGTTGAATCTCCTCGATCAAAGATTCAGCAATTGCTAATGCTTGTTTATCACGCATTGGGTCAGTACTCGCGATCGTAGTTAATCGCATGATGGAGAGGATGCCAATCAATGCAACACTCACGACGAGAATAAAGACAATGATCTCAATTAAGGTAAGTCCCGCCTGCTTTCGCTGATATCGTTCAGTGAACATATCCTGTCTCACTTTCAACAACAATCGTACCACCTCCGGCGGCTCCACCTGTAATTGCAATACTCTGCGTAAGATTTGGGCTAGGTCGCCCTAGAGCAGTAAAATTGAATGATAACGACGCCCCAAAGCTGACGTTCTTAGGTGCGGTCTTTTTGAACCAATTTCGGTCGATCGGATCAAGTACAGGATTACTTGCAGTCATCAAATTTGAAGCGCAATTCGGATCAACTGCAATATAGGTCAAACAAATGTTCCCTGAGCTCTGATCGATTTGCACCCATACATCTCGACGCTGAGCGATCGCAAGTTTTTGCGCGTATCGAATCATACCCAACGTTTGATCGTAAAATCCTCGCGCATCAAATTCGACCTGTCCTATCCAACGTGGCGCTGCAAACGCGGCCAAAATTCCAACTAAAACGATGACCATTATCAGCTCCATCATAGTGAAGCCTCGTTGTTGGGCGCCTTGAAATTTTGACCTTGATATCATGATGATGCATCGTCATTAAAAAAATCAAACTCATCATTTTGATGTGTGGTGAATCTCGATGATCTAAAAATTCTAGACCTCGAAAATGAAATTAGCCGACAGAGCGGCTAATTTCGTTATGCGCAGTTTGCTGCTGTCAAACCAGCATTACTGTAGGTTGGTGGAAATCCATTCGCTGTGGGAACCGTGTAGGTAACCGTGCAAGCCGGATGATTGGCATCAGAGGCTACGGTAAACACAGTTGCAGAAGTTACAGTCAAAGTAAAATCCGTTGCCGACAAACCTGCAGCTGTTGCAATTCCCGTCAAGGCAGTGGTGGGATATCCATTAATCATTGGTACCACTGAGCCTTCCATTGTCACCGATGTGTTGGCGGCAAGTTGTTGTGTCAATTGTACTGAGTGCGCAAGTGCTGCGCCAGCTTTCAACGATGCAAGTGCCCCATTCATTTTTGCAATCCTTGCTTCTGTCTGCAATGCGGCAAATTTTGGTAATGCAGTTGCAGCTAGAAGACCTAAGATAATGATAACCACAACTAATTCGATCAAGGTAAAACCAGATTGCTTATTTTTCATACAATTTCCCAATAAGTAAAACAAAAAACATTATCCAGCACACACCCACTATCATAGCAAAAAATCACCTGCAAGCACTTAAATACAACACTAAACCCTAAGATTTATTGACAGCGCGCTCACCGCTTAGAAAGTGGCTTACTTTCGTAACGCGACTTTACCCAAATCCCAAATCGGTACAAAGATGCCAAGCGCAAGGACAAGAACCATGATGCCGAGCGCGATAATCAGAATTGGTTCAATATTTGCCGACAGTGATTTAAGTTCGTACTCGACTTCTCCTTCATACATAGAACCGATTTCATCCATCAATTCATCAAGCGCGCCAGTCTCTTCGCCGACAGCGATCATTTGCAAAACAACCGGTGTAAATACACCTGTATTGCTGGCGGTACGTAAGATACTATCACCCCGCTCCACGCCATCTCGCATGCTTTCAACATGACTGGCAATAAATGTATTATCTACCGTACTGGCCACAACGGTCAGTGCTTGCACAATCGGCACGCCACTTTTACTCGACAAAGCGAAACTCCTTGCGAATCTCGCCAAGGTAGCTTTGAGTACGATACGCCCAAAAATAGGAAAATAGAGTATTTTCTTATCCCACCAAAAACGTCCTTCTTTGGTCGAAATAAAACTGCTAAAACCAAAAACAAGTCCAATAATTGCCAAACCCAAGATATACCAGTAATCGACAAAAAACTCTGACATGCCTAATAAAAAACGCGTCATTATCGGCAGTTGGGCATTAAATCCAGCAAATACTTTGGCAAATGCCGGAATCACAAAAATATTGACGACTGCAATCGCAATCACCATCACGATCATCACAAACATCGGATACCGCAACGCCGTCTTTATTCGATTACGCATCTCTCGCTCAAATTCCAGATGCTCTGAAAGACGTAGCAAAATCAAATCAAGGCGCCCCGTCATCTCGCCAACCTTAATCATACTCACATAAAACAAACTAAAAACGCTGGGATGACGCCGCATTGCAGCTGATAATTCGCGCCCGGAATCGAGCGATTCTCTTAGATCTTGAATGACTTTTCGAAACGCGCGATTCACTGCTGATTCTTGTAATCCCGCGAGTCCACGCATGATAGGGACGCCTGCGCGCATCAAAGTGTGTAGCTGGCGACTGAACAACTGTACGTCAAGCGCCTCAACGCCGCCCTCCAACAATCGCTTCCACCATGGCAAGTCGGTTTCTAACTTTGGGCCTTTGGTTTGTTCGATTATTGTTGGTACTACACCGTTCGCAAACAGTTGACGAGCGACCCCATCCGCATCGGTAGCCTCAACTACCCCTTGGACTAGATCCCCATTTGGGTTACGTGCCTTGTATGAAAAAAACGGCATAATCCTCTTCACTCATCAATTTGATTACTAATACGCATCGCTTCGCTGACGGTCGTCACGCCATTCAACACTAAATCGATTGCATACTTTCTCAGCGTATTTCCCGCCATTTGCTGCTTCGCTGCTTCAATGAATTTCGCATTATCATCAGCATGCGCAGCATCAACAACTGGTTTGGTCATCTCTAACAACTCATATACACCAACACGACCACGATAACCTGTGCCATTACAGTGCCCACATCCACGACCGGCATGATACTGATGTTGATCAATCCTATCATGCATGTCTAGCGACAACCATTCTCGTTCTGAAGCACTCAAAGAATGAGGCTGACGACAACTTTCGCAGATGACGCGCACCAGACGCTGTGCCAGTACAGCTTGTAGCGAACTCCCCATCATATATCGCGGCACGCCCATATCTAACAATCGAATCGGCGTACTAATTGCATCATTGGTGTGTAAGGTAGATAAGACTAGATGCCCCGTCATTGCCGCTCGCATCCCGATTTGTGCGGTTTCTTGGTCGCGCATTTCACCCAATAAAAGAATGTCGGGATCTTGACGCAATGAGGCACGTAATACTTTGGCGAAAGTCAAATCGATCTTCTCATTCACCTGTACTTGATTAATTCCAGGCAATCGATATTCAACTGGATCTTCTACGGTAATCAACTTACTCTCTTCTCGATTAAGTTCCGACAATGCTCCATATAAGGTCGTAGTTTTACCGCTACCAGTTGGTCCTGTCACTAGTACCAATCCATTGGGCTTTTGAATGATGGCACGAAATCGCTCCAACATTCCTCTTGGCATTCCAATTTTGTCTAAATTGAGGATGCCACCGCTTTGGTTCAATAAACGCATTACGATCGATTCACCATACTGAGTTGGCATGGTAGAAATCCGCACGTCGATTTGCTGTTGTCGAACTTTGATAATGAATCGCCCATCTTGGGGTAAGCGTTTTTCCGAGATATCCATCTCCGAAATCAACTTAAGACGCAAAGCTAAAGCACTCGCAATTTTAATATCTGCTTCAGTTTGCAAATGCAACATACCATCGATACGGAAGCGAATCTGTAACCGTTTTTCCTGCGGTTCAATATGAATATCCGAGGCACGAACTTGAGTTGCATCGTTAAAGACAGACTGCAAAAGTTTAACAACTGGCGCATCCTCGGTCGCGGTATCACTTACCAAAGACTCAATATCGACATCTGCATCACTAAGTTCTTGCTCTAATTCACGAGCTAAATCAGTAATCGCTTCCGTGTGACGGTAGAGATTATCTATCGCAGCAAGTAAATCATTCTCGTTAACCACCGCCAAGAAAATCGTGCTACGCAAGATCCGGCTAATCTCATCGTAAGCGAACAAATCGGTCGGATCTACCATCGCGACCAAGAATCCACCGTCGCGCTGTTCCAAAACGATTGCCCTAAATCGGCGCGCTTGTAACTCAGGCAACTTCTTGACGATATCTGGTTTGATATTGTATTGACGAAGATTAACGAAACTAATATTCAATTGACGCGCCATCGCCTCAGAGATCTGATCTTCGGTCACGTATCGATTTTCAACAAAAACGCGCCCTAATTTACGACCGGTGCGTTTTTGTTCGGCCAGCGCAAACTGTAACTGATCTTCGGTGATCAATTTTTGCTGCACTAAAATCTCACCCAAACGAATTTTTTCTGGCCTCGCCATTCGGAACCTCTAGATTAACTCACTGCATTAACACAACTTAGTGTCATCAATATTTTTAGAACCAACAGCAGCATTTGAGCATATTGGTTATTATTAGTCTTAACAACATACTTGATTTACTGAATATATATTGATTCTATGGGAAAAACACATGTTTTCAAAAGTCCATGAGGTTGCAAAACAACTTAATCAGGTCATTATTGGGAAAGATAAACAAGTTCAACAAGCGCTGGTTTGTTTGCTCGCAGGTGGTCACCTATTGATTGAAGATGTTCCTGGTGTTGGCAAAACAACCTTGGCTCATGCCTTAGCAATTTCTTTAGGATTGCAATTTAATCGACTACAGTTCACCTCGGATTTATTACCCACCGATGTGACTGGAGTTGCGGTATTCGAGCGCGAAAAATCACAGTTTGTTTTTCATCCGGGACCAATCTTTACGCAGGTCCTCCTAGCTGACGAAATCAATCGTGCCACCCCGAAAACGCAGTCTGCATTATTGGAGGCAATGGAGGAACAACAAATTAGCGCCGAAGGAAAAACCAGACAGTTGCCCAGCCCTTTCTTCGTAATCGCTACCCAAAATCCAACCCATCAAGTCGGCACCTTCACTTTACCAGAGTCACAACTTGATCGTTTCCTCATGTGTTTGTCTTTGGGTTATCCCGATGCCGCTGCCGAGCGAGCATTACTAGCAGGAGAAGATCGCCGAAGCCTATTGAAACATCTTGCGGCGTTAATGACTGCAGATGAACTTGTCTTGATCCAAAATAACGTGAAGAAAATTCACGCCTCACCTGCGCTTATTGACTACATTCAGAAAATCGCACAATCGACGCGCGACTCACAATATTTTGCTGAAGGTATGAGTCCTCGCGCAGCACTCGCATTATTGCAAGCAGCAAAAGCTTGGGCGGCGTTGGAAGGCCGTGACCACGTACTGCCAGAGGATGTGCAAGCTGTGGTGCTTCCAGTGGTGTCTCACCGCTTGCGCCCAATCAAAGCCGTCAGTGGCAAATCGAACGCTAGTCAAGAGCTACTACTTGAATTAGTTCACAAAATTGCAGTTTGATTATTTAGTCAGCAACCATGGGCATATTAACCGCATTCCGCTTGCGATTACGAAGGATTATATTGTTGGAAAAATCGCCCGAACTTGGTGAAATCGTATTGAATCAAAGACGCGTATTTACACTACCAAGTAAAGCCGGGATGGTTTTTATTCTCGTTCTTTTGATCTGCTTTTTAACCGCCACGAATTACAATCTCAATTTGGGTTTTGCAATGACCTACCTGCTTGCAGGCATTGCGGTGGTCAATACTTTTTTCACTTTCAGGAATCTTGCCTACCTCAAACTGAATGCAAAAAATGGGAGTTCTGGATTCGCTGGCGATGTCGTTGAGTTTCCATTACAAATTAAGAACTTAGAAAAATTCGACCGTTTCGCTATACACATAAGCTTTCAACAAAGTAAACACATTGAACAGATTATCGATTTGGAAATTGGCCAAGAAAAAACGATCACCCTGAGTTGCTTAAGCAGCCGCCGTGGAAGACTGCCATGCCCTCGAATACAGTTACAGACTTGGTTTCCTCTAGGTCTGCTGAGAGCTTGGAGTACTTGGCTACCCGCCACTCATGCCACGATCTATCCACGCCCAGAACAAAATGCACCTCCTTTACCATTCATTGGCATCAATGAATACCAAGGTAGTTCAGCGGCAGGCAATGAAGATTTTTCAGGCGTTAGAACTTACCAGCCTGGTGACCCACCGAAGTATTTATCATGGAAGCATATTGCCCGCGTTGATCTTGATGCGGGCGGTAGCCTAATTTCAAAACAATTTTCTGGTGCGGCACAAGGTACGTTGTTAATTGATTTTAACTCGCTGCCATCAAACCTTGATTTGGAAACACGTTTATCCCGAATGACGAGTTGGATCATCGAAGCCGAACGTCTTTCTTTGCCATACGAATTTAAATTGGATCACATTCATTACCACAGTAACCAAGGTGAAACACATCGCAATGCATGCTTACTTGCATTGGCCGAGTATGGCCTGAGCCATGACGAGCTTACATCATGAAAGCATACAGTTCACTTACTTCAAATCGCAGCCTCACGGCATTTATTACGCGTCTAAACCGAGAAAAGACGGATACTTTAATCTTAGTCGGTGCTTGTTTGCTGGTCATTAGTAATCATTTTTCATCAGCAGCACTCTGGATTTCGATCAGCTCTACTTTGCTTATGGCGGTAAGAGCATGGCTGACACTCAATGGCCGAAAATTGCCAAGTAAACTTATTTTGATTCCAACCGCTACCACACTCATGGCGGGAATCTTTTTTCAGTTTCATAGTTTTTTCGGACGCGAAGCCGGTGTCGCCATGCTGATACTCCTGTTAGCGTGCAAAATGCTAGAGATGCATGCCAAACGAGACCTTTTCGTGGTTATTTACCTCGGTTTCTTTTTGTTGTTAACTAGCTTTTTTGAATCACAAAGTTTAAGCAGTGCGATGCTAGTGATGCTCAGTGCACTAGCACTTTTGGTTGCACAATTAAGTTTCCAATATCAAGCGAAGACTGTAACACTCTTGCGTCGCCTTCAATTGATGATAAAGATGATCTCGCTCGCCGCGCCGTTGACTATCATATGTTTTTTCCTTTTCCCACGCATACAAGGCCCACTTTGGGGCTTGCCCAGCGACGCCAATATCGCACGTAGTGGTTTAACAGACTCTATGTCTCCTGGGAATATCAGCAAACTGGCGATGTCAGAAGAACTGGTCTTTCGAGTCAAATTTCTGGACCCTGCCCCACCTAAATCCAATCTATATTGGCGCGCTATCGTATTAGATGAGTTTGATGGACGTACTTGGACATCTGCTAGCCTTAATGGAACGACAAAAGCAATCGAAGCGAACGTGGTAGAAGTCGCAAAACAAAGTGTGCGCCAAGAGATCACGATGGAAGCCAGCGGCAATCGAAACCTTTTTGGGCTTGATATTTCTCCAGTCGCGCCAGAAATCGAAAACCACAGAATTCTTGTCAATAGAAATTTAGAAATTCTGTCTAACCTATCGATAGAAACTCGCACGCGATATCAAATTAAATCTTACCCTTCGTATCGAATAGAACCTGAATTATCAAAGATTGTGTATCGACAGACTACCAGTTTACCAAGGCGATTTAATCCAAAATCTTCAGAATTTGCCAACGAAATCAACAGCAAATTTCAACGACCAAGAGATAAAATCAATGCCGTACTTAACTATTTTCGCAATGAGTCTTTCTTTTACACCCTAGAGCCACCACCGTTACGTCGCGATAGTGTCGATGACTTTTTGTTTAATACACGAGCAGGCTTTTGCGAACATTATGCGAGCAGTTTCACGGTGTTAATGAGGCAAATGGGAATTCCCGCGCGTGTCGTCATTGGATATCAAGGCGGTACATTTAATACACAAGACGGATATCTAGAAGTAAGGCAATCCGATGCTCACGCTTGGGCCGAAGTATGGCTAGAAAATGAGGGGTGGGTTCGGGTAGATCCCACCGCGGCGGTCGCACCAGATCGTATTCTAAAAAACCTAAGTGCTACCCAAAAATCTAACGGGATTACCGGCATCGTTGACGATATTATTGGACAAAACAGCTTTGCCAATGAAATACGAATGCGTTGGAGTGCGCTGAACAACAAGTGGAATCAATGGGTGCTCAATTACAATGAGACGAAGCAATCAAATTTACTACAAAATCTAGGTCTAAAAGATTTAGAGTGGATGGAGACTTTGATCGCACTACTGACTATTGGAACAGTTGTGATTGGAATTTCTGCTATTCCTCTCCTACGTCGCCAAGTACAGGTTTCACCTATCGATCAGTTATACTTAGCACTTTGCAAAAAACTCGAGCATCATGGCATCATCAAACCAAAATTTGAAGGACCATTAGATTTTCTAAATCGCCTTGAACGCCACCTTAGTCCAGAGGATTTCACAATTGCACGTCGCTGCATCGAGATCTACATCGAGAATAAGTACGGCCCTCACAATAATGCTAACTCAATCGCCAATTTTAAACGTTTACTCAAACTTCTCCGTTAAACCAGACAGCGCCAATGTTCAATATCTTAAAGAGTAAGTCGTCACTGATATTACTTTCTATCATTTGCCTCACCTTTCATTCTGAGGCTTCTGCAGCTAAGCAAAAAGCAAGCATTAAGAAACATCATGTGAAACTCATTCAGCCGAAAAAAATTCCCAGCACAAATGTACATTTTGAGAATTGGGAAGAAATCAAAGAATTGAAACGTGAACTTATCAACAAATTCAACTACGATGGAGATGAGTTCGACCAAATTATTCGTGAAGTACGCTTGGTGGAATCTGCGATTGAAGCGATAAAACCCATGCCTCCGGGGAAGCCCAAAAACTGGAAAGTCTATCGATCACGATTCGTCGAGACGGCAAGAGTAAATGCAGGAGTCAAATTCTGGGATAGAAATGAAAACGATCTTAAAAAAGCAGAGCTCGAGTTTGGCGTGCCCGCAGAAATTATCGTCGGACTCATAGGCGTAGAAACGATTTACGGTAAGAACAGTGGTAAGTATAGAGCAATCGATGCCATTACAACTCTTGCATACGCCTACCCAGAAACCCCCAATAAAGCAGCAAGGTCAAAGTTTTTTAGAAACGAATTGGTTCAACTCCTTATTTGGGCGAAAGAGCATAATACCGATGTGCTTCAGATAAAAGCTTCGTACGCCGGAGCAATTGGTCTGTGCCAATTCATGCCATCAAGCTTACGTGAATACGCCATTGATTTCGATAAAGACGGAAAGATTGATCTTTTAAGTTCCGAGGCGGATGCAATCGGCAGCGTTGCAAATTATCTTGCTCGGCATGGCTGGCATAAGGGACTTCCTTATGTCTTTCCAGCAACAATAAATACAATCGATAACAACATGGAAGCCACCAATGCAGTCGTAGCTACATATTTAGATCGCGGGCTAAAAGCGAGTCACAGACTTAGTGAACTAAAACCAATCGTAACAACACCTGACAGTAAAATAAATGAAGACATTCTTTATGGTCTAATCGATCTACAAAACGGCAACGAACCAACTGAATATTGGCTAGGCACGGAAAATTTTTTTGCTATCACTCAATATAATCGCAGCTATTTTTACGCAATGTCTGTCATCGATTTAGGCAAAGCAATTAGTTCAGCCCGTACAATCAACTAGATAAAATGTCATTATCCAAATGTTATGACTTTTTTGTCGACATTTACAATAAAAAATATTGCAAATAAGAATTTTTTGTACTAGAGTAATGTTATCTAATGATACATTTATGATGGTTTCGAGGAAAGTGTCAATAGATTTAACAATTTTCTTTATTGTTTTCTTGCTTAAAAAGTAGATAATTTTGTTTTAAAGATATAGTATTACTGTTTAAGTAATTATTACAGTGCCCTCCTGCAACATAGATCGGAAGAGCACACGTCTGAACTCCAGTCACCTTGT
>CALKVB010000117.1 GCA_937996605.1 uncultured Oxalobacteraceae bacterium
TGATCAGCCGTGGGAAGACTATCCTGAAGGTGACCTACTCAAAGATACGCGACGCATGAATGCCTATATCGAATCCGAAATTCTAAAAATAACGCCCGAATACTTCTGGACGCATCGTCGTTTCAAAACTCGCCCCATCGGAGAAGATAGCGTGTATTCAGGCTTATCTAAAAATTTTCCGGACACCCAAATTTAAGAAAAATTGAATGCGTTTCAAAACTATGCTTAGCTAAAATCTGCGTGCCAACTATCTGGTTCAAATCGCGCTGTTTGATTACTCTCATGTCGAAACAGGGATATCGCCCGATATACGATTTTCCGCGCACGATTAATGCTACCAAGAGGTCGATGTACTGGCAGCGCATGCCATGGAGAAAAAGAGAGATTGTCGCCATAAGCACGCTGTGCTTCTGAATCGAACTCCTGTCGCAAAATCTTAATGCGAGCTACCGCTTGAAATGGCGATACCGCTTCATCCCACAACACACCTGGATCTTCAATCGGCATCGATTCTTTATCCGTTTGAAATTGCACACAGAAGTCGAACACAAACTCATTCTGCTTTAAGTCTCGAGCTAAACGCTCGCGCAAAAAATCATCACGAGGCTTCTCAGGAAGTGCTTCCTGGCGAGGCAAATGAGGGCGAGCTGAATACTTCACCGCACGGTCACCAAACAAATACGGGGTAGCGCTGAAATACTGCGTTTGCAAGAGATTGGGAAACGACTTCATGGCGCTACGAAGATTTTTTAAAATGCGCCAATGGCTCAAGAAAAACCAAGCCTTGGTCAAAATATTGCTGCCCATCGCCTTAATCATCGCATCAAATTCAGCCACGTCCTTTGTCACAAAAACTGGAGTACTAATCAGGATGAAATCATGCGTCGCTGCGCTTTTGGCTTCATCCAGAATTTTTTCACCCGCCACCCCCATCAGCTTAATCGCCATGCCACGGATGTCACGATTGATATCAGGATTAAGCGAACTATCTTGATTCGAATATCTAACCCAAGCTTGATAAGTCTTAGGTTCGCGAAACAGCCCCACTCGCAAATGACTGGGCAAGTCTGCCAGCACCGTAAATTCAGCCTTCACTAAGCCATGCATTTTGGCATGTGCATCACGTCGCATTTTACGTTTAGGATTGTCGTGCGTAATACGTTGCTTAAGGCGTGCGACTAAATCCTGCACTAATAATTCTTCATTGGCTTCCACACTTTCGAACGAGGAAATGCTTGGTGCTGTGATAGGAGGCATGCTTGATCCGTTCTAAAAAAACACAAAATAATTACAGAAAAGGCTTAACAAAATAAAATGCTAAGGAAATTATAATGGCGTTAAATTTAAAACAACAAGCTACAATCCAAGTTATACGCAGAAAGACGAGAGCTCTTTAGGTGAACTGTCGCGATAACAACAGTTCGCGCAAGGCTCACCATTATTTCTCCACGATTAGAAAATATCCTTTCATTCTGACGCCACAATTTGCGGTCATATCGAACTATGCGTATCAATAAAGGAGCCCACCCAATGCTGGATCACACATCGTCCATCACTTTCAAGTTCGCCCTGGATTATGGTCGCACCATCAAACATAAAACGTTTGTGGCACTCAAACTTATCTTCAGTTTTGCTGCAATATTTTCTCTGTGCACTCCATGCGCATCGCTGGCACTACAAATCAAACCTTCTATATCGATCGAACTCGGCGAAGACTACGAACTCAATAACAAACTGTTTTTTCATACGCCAGATGGCAGGTATATCTCGGGTATGATGCTGCGCAAGAAAAATATAAGCACGCCCTGCGCCACGATTTTGCAGTTCACGATTTACGCTAGACCGCATGATAGAGACCTCCAAACATTAAAAGACATTGTCGACCATGGCTACGTCGGTGTGATGGCGTACAGTCGAGGCAAGTACTTAAGCGAGGACGCAATTCGACCATATGAAACTGATGGCGTAGACGCGCGCACGGTGATCGATTGGATCAGCAAACAGCCTTGGTCTGACGGTCAAGTCGGGATGATGGGCGGCAGCTACAATGGCTTCACGCAATGGGCTGCGAGTAAACAACCGCATCCAGCATTAAAAACCATTATTCCAGTCGTCGCCAATCGTCCTGGCATGGGGCTGCCGATGGAAAACAATGTCTTTATCAACCCCAATTACCAATGGGCTTTTTACGTCGGCAACAATCGTCTGCTCGACAACAAAACCAATGATGATCGTCAACGTTTCCGTAACATGCAATTTAACTGGTGGTATTCGGGACGGCCTTATCGCGAGATAGACCAAGTCGATGGCACGCCAAATCCTTGGCTACAAACTTGGTTGCAACATCCTAGCTATGATCGCTATTGGCAAGATATGGCGCCCTATGGCAAAGAGTTCGCTCAGATTACGATTCCCGTGTTGACGATTGATGGTTACTTCAACGACTCGCAAGTCTCTAGTCTCGACTATTTGCGGCAGCACCTGCAACACTATCCGCAAGCCGAGCACTATTTGGTGATCGGACCGTATGGCCATTTTGGCGCCCAGCGCGGTGGCGAAGTGAAGGTCAACGAATTGGAGATTGATCCTGCAGCCCTGTTTGACATTAATGCATTGAGCTTCGCGTGGATGGACTATGTACTCAAAGGTAAAGAGAAACCGCCATTCTTGAAAGATCGCGTGAACTACTTCCCCATCGGCGAAAGCCAGTGGCGACATGCGCCATCGCTCCCAGCGATGAGCGACCAAACGCTACGTTTGTATTTGACGCCAGATACCAAACACAAACAGCATCGTTTAACGCCAACATTAGAAAATCAAAAAAATTACTTAAAACAGGTCGTCGATTTTGCGGACCGAAAAAACAGCAATAACGACTATTACCCCTACCCTATAGTGCGCAACCACATTGATCGCAGTAATGGTTTTATTTTTGTGAGTGACGCCTTAAACGAAGACGTCTTGTTCAATGGTTCTTTCAGCGGCGAACTGATCGCCAGCATCAACAAGCGCGATATGGATTTCGGCGTGACATTGTATGAACTTACACCTGAAGGTGAGTACTTTCACCTAGGTTACGTCATCAACCGCGCGAGCTATTTGCACGATCCAAGTCAACGTCAATTGCTCAAGCCAAATCAAGTGACTCGCTTGCCTTTGACGCAAACCAAGCTCATCAGCAAACGCCTGCAAAAAGGCAGCCGTATTGCGCTCTACCTCAACGTCAACAAGAATGCTTTTTCTCAGCTGAACTATGGGACTGGGAAAGACGTGAGTGATGAAAGTATTGCGGATGCGAAACAGAAATTGGTAGTGACATGGCTCTCTGGGAGCTACTTAGATTTACCACTCAAAAGAATTTCTCCATAGAGCCTATCAAATTCAAACTACATCAAGAATGACCTCGATAACAAAGATTCACATATCAAGATCAGGTACCACATCGAAAATACAAAAAGGCTCAATCTTCACAGACTGAGCCTTTTGCATTTAGATCCGACTCCTCATCCAAACTAAGCTTCAGGCAAAGCTTAATGAGGCGCCGGCAACAACTCCACTTCACCTGGCAACAAAGTATTGGCAGGCAACACATCCATGTGTTTTAGCTTCTCATACAGCGGTGTGAAATCTGGCGCGGTGCCGTCAAACAATTGCTGGAAACTATCAATGACAAAGTAAGTTTCTTGATAGGAATCGATTTTATACAAGGTACGTAAGCAGCGTTCGATATCCAAACGAATATGACGAGATTTGGTGCCTGGAGTTAAGCAGTATTCCACTTCGCCGCCAGATGACAAAATACCTGCGCCATAGATACGCACGCCTTCTGCTGTATTGATCAAACCGAACTCCACTGTGTACCAATACAAGCGTGCTAATTCATCGAGACCACCAAGCTTCATCGCCTTCAGACCACCTTGACCATAACGTTGAATATAGTCGGCAAACACCGGGTTGAACAGCATCGGTACATGTCCAAAGAAATCGTGGAAAACATCAGGTTCGACGATGTAATTAAATTCCTCAGGCTTGCGTAACCAAACAGTTACGGGGAAGCGACGGTTTGCAAGGTGATCGAAAAAGGTCAGTTCAGGAATCAAGCCTGGTACAGCAACGATAGTCCAACCAGTGGCTTCGTACAATTCTTTCGAAGTCTTTTCAAAAACAGGGATACCATCGGCTGCATCCATCTTTTCCAAGGCATCGATAAATTCTTGACATGCACGCCCTGGTAAAAGGCTCAGCTGACGTTGGTACAACTTACGCCACAATTCATGTTCTGCTTCGGTGTAAGCATTCCAGTCCTGCTGCACCACATAGTGCGCATCCATGTGCTCATAATCGCCGCGCAAGGCAGCACCATTCGACTTAGTCGCCACCGTGGCGAGAAAATCTTCATTAGAAACTGAGGTATCCATTTTTGTCTCCAAAAAAAAGCCAACACTTGTAATGTCAGCTTTCCTTTTCTATGCTTAATTCACAATGGCGATTAAGCGGTTGTTTTACTATCGTCCTTCAACACACCACGACGAATCTGATCCAATTCAATCGATTCAAACAACGCGCGGAAGTTACCTTCGCCAAAACCTTGATCGCCTTTGCGTTGAATGATTTCAAAGAAGATAGGACCGATGACAGTTGTGGTGAAAATCTGCAACAACAATTCACGTGTCGTTTCTGTACTCTTACCGTCAATCAACACACGCAACTTACGTAAGGCTTCAACGTCTTCGCCATGACCTGGCAAACGACGATCAACCAAATCGTAGTAAGTATCGATCGTATCTTGGAAAGACACGCCAGCTGCTTTCATGTCCGCCACTGTTTGGTACACATTGTCAGTGCCCATCGCGATGTGCTGAACACCTTCGCCATGATACAGATCCAAATATTCAGAGATTTGAGATTTATCATCTGAAGATTCATTAATGGGAATGCGAATTTTGCCGCATGGGGATGTCATCGCTTTGGACTTCAAACCTGTCAATTTACCAGCGATATCGAAGTAACGAATTTCACGGAAGTTGAACAAAGTTTCGTAGAAATCAGACCATTCAGCCATACGGCCACGGTGTACGTTGTGAGTGAGATGATCGATATAAGTCAAACCATGACCAACTGGATTTGGATCAACGCCTGGGATAGCTACGAAGTCTGCGTCATAAATACTGATGTTTCCGATAGCACCTTTTTCAGCGCCATCTTTACCTTGCCAACGATCAACGAAGTAGATCAAAGAATCACCAATCCCTTTGATCGCTGGGATGTTCAGTTCCATCGGGCCCGTTTGATTATCAAAGCCCCATGCACCCAATTCCAAAGCGCGCTTGTAAGCGAAGTTCGCATCTTTCACGCGGATCGCGAAAGCACAAACGGAAGGACCATGCTTGCGAGCGAAGCGTTGTGCGAAGGAATTTGGTTCGGCGTTAATGATGAAATTCACATCACCTTGACGGTACAGAGTGACGTTCTTGGTGCGATGTTTAGCAATCGCAGTGAAACCCATTTCAATAAACAGTTTCTCGAGTTCTTTTGGTTCTGGCGCAGCATATTCGATAAATTCGAAACCGTCTGTACCCATCGGGTTTTCCCACGTTTGAAAGCTCATTGTCATCTCCGTTTAAAAATTTACCTCAGCGCAGACAACTCTCCCGGTCAAATATCGAATACCCGAGAATTTCACACAAGCGAATTTGCGCTAGATCAATCCGCAAGTATAAAGCCTGCAATACGCCATAAAATGCCAAAATCACGCACACAAATGAAAATTTAAGCAATAATATTGCCACTTAATGCACTTATGGAGCATAAAATGATAAAAATTGAAATCGATAAGATTGACCGTAAAATTTTAGCGATCTTACAAGCCGATGGCCGCTTGACCAATCAAGAAGTAGCAGAACGCGTCAATCTCTCTCCCTCTCCATGCTTACGTCGCATTAAAAGGTTAGAAGACGCAGGTGTAATCCGCAAGTACGTTGCTTTAATTGAAGCAGAAAAAATTGGGCTAGGCTTACTCGCCTACATCAACGTACGGCTGGAGAAACATACCGATACCCCCGCGAAAGGCACTTCACGCTCACCCCGTATTGACTTTGCCGCCTCGGTTGAACAATGGCCAGAAGTCGTCGCCTGCTATGCAATGACGGGGGAAATGGATTATCTGCTGCGGGTGCGTGTAGAAGACATGAATCACTTCTCACGCTTTATGATGGAGACGCTACTCAAACATTCTGCAGTGCTCGACGTGAAGTCGAGCTTTGCATTGCAAGAGATCAAAGATACTACTGCCTTGCCTTTAAGTGGCATTTGATTTTTTGGATAAGGAGACTGCTGGTGAATGCCAATAGCACTTAATTAAGCGCAATACATGTAAGCATCTTCCCTGAAGAAGCGAGGATTCAGCGCCTTTAGGTTTTCACGCGACTCGATTCCCGCCTTTGCGGGAATGAGTCAATAGAAGTTTGGCGTTTTTGTAACCGCCACTATCGATGACGGCAGCTTTTTTGCAGAATCCGAGAAACTTAGTTCTTAGGTTCACGTTTTAATAATTCTTCAATCGTCACGCCGACCTCAGGCTCACCGCCAAACGCTGTTCCAGTTTTCTTTACTTTGTAATTCACCGCCGTGTGACGATAGTCTTTCATCGATAATGGAATGTACTTCACCTGTTTGGAGATCGCTTCTGCATTATTGAGATAATAATCAACGAAAGAATGAACCTCGGGACGTTCGTCGGCTTTACTATTCACATAAATAAACAAAGGACGTGCTAGTGGTTGATAGCTCGCATCCACTACCGTTTTGATCGATGGCAGAACCGCTGGCTTGCCTTCTTTAGCGACAATTGCAGCGGCTTTCAGTTTTTTACTATTCTCTTGAAAATAGGCAAAACCAAAATACCCCATCGCATTCGGATCACGCGCTACCGCTTGCACAATCACATTATCATCTTCGGACGCTGTGTAATCAGCGCGACTCGCTTTCGATTTACCTACAATCGCTTCCGTGAAGTAGTCAAAGGTACCTGATTCTTTGCCGGGACCAAATAATTTCATTGGTTCTTTTGGCCAAGCGGGATTTACTTGATTCCAAGTTTTGATGACACCTTCAGCAGCTGGCTCCCAGATTTTCTTAAGTTCATCTACAGTCACTTTACTCAAAAATTTATTCTTAGGATTGATAACCACCGTAATCGCATCAAAAGCAACAGGCAACTCCATGTAACTAATTCCATTTTTCGCACACTCAATCATTTCTTTTTTCAAGATTGGGCGAGAAGCATCAGAAATATCGGTTTCACCTTTACAAAATTTTTTAAAACCTCCTCCGGTACCTGCAATCCCTACGGTAACCTTTACGCTAGGGTTTTTCTCATGGAAACCATCGGCCACTGCTTCCGTAATCGGAAACACCGTGCTCGATCCATCGATTTTAATCACACTTTGTGCATGTGCTTGACTGGCGTACAAATTCGTTACAGCAGCGAATAAGAACAAGCCAGTGGAAGCGAGAAATTTGAACTGTTTTGGAGATTTCATTATCGTCTTTCGATTCTTGATTGTTGTCGAGCTTTGATCAGCGACGCTCTGCGAGCACTTTCGGATCTGGCGTTAAGCCGTAACTCAGGCGCACCATTTCTACCATCATTTCAGCGATGCGATCACTGGTGGACGAAATATTGCGCAGGTCTTCTGCTTTAAAATTCACCGCTTGCAAAGCACGATCGTAAAAGATCCATTGTTGCTGCACGATTTGCATGCGTTCGCGCAAATACTTGTCAGAACTAGTTTCGGATGTCAGCAAATTCATACCGTTCAAGAATTCAATTCGAGACTGTTCTAAGTCGACTTGCAAACCCTGTTTTGCGGCCATGGATTTATCCATAGAACGCAGCAATACAATCTTCGCCATCCTTTGCGCTAAAGATGCTTGTCGCATCGCTAAGCCAGAAATACGAGAGGAATTATCGGAAGTATCGGCTTCCAGTGCGAAAGCCAAGAAGTTCATCTTAATCAAAAGATCTTCATTGACCTCATACATCGCTGCCGCAGTTTTGGCGTTCAGTTTTGGTAAAGCTTCGACTTGATCGTTCAGCGCGATATTGACTCGATTAAAAGCTTTACCCGCTTTATCTGAGCGTATCACTGACTTCGCTAAGTCTTTTTTGAATCGTTCAATGGCTTGCAGTGAATTCGCGCGCTCGACCTCAGTATGACCGTTCAAAATACCCAAGGCCATTTGCAAACTAAGTTTATAGCTACGCTCTGACTCGAGGCGGAACATTCCTGCAGTCAATAAAGGAGGTGCGACGCCATTAACGCCGGGTGTGTTCGGTGGACGGAAATCTGCGCTGGCGGCACCGCCGCAAAAGCAGAGTGAGATGCAAACAACTTTAAGGGTTTTACGTAACATGGTCATACCAATCATCTGAATGTGAATATCGAAAACTTGTTGGATGAAGTATCTTCTTCAAGCGTTTTTATTTTTTCGAAATTCTAGAGGATGGATATGACGACAATATTACATATTAAGATTCAGTGCTTTTTTCTGGTCAACAAAGAACAATGAGGCGTCACTCAATCTGAGTGGCGGCACGAATTGCATCGATTCTGGCAATGCGCACAGCCTCGGCAATCTTCTGCGGCTGTCCCAAAAATTGTTGTGCAACTTCACCTGCATTCACGGACAAAGCAGCACGTAAAATTTGTGTCAAATACTCTTGCTGAGGAAATTGAACATCAACTAAACCTGAACGACCAAAGCAATCACAACGCGCAGCACTCAACATCGCCAAAAAACGCTCGGGCTTACGGAAGGCATCATTACGTTCCAGCATATCTTGCAAGGTAGCTGGGCGCATTTCCAACGCACGCCCAACATTGCCATGATCGCGAGCGGTCATGATGGCGAGATCACGACAATCCGTCGGCACGCGAAGTCGTTCACACAATTGCTTCACCAGATCGATGCCACGCTCTTCATGGCCATGATGACGCGGCCAAATTGCTGGATCTGTCGTCCCCTTACCAAGATCATGCATCAGGGCCGCAAAACGAACAGCCAAAGGATAGCCTTGTTCCGCGGCGTAATCGACGACTAACATCACATGCACGCCAGTATCAATTTCAGGATGATATTTCTCTGGTTGAGGCACACCCCACAAGCGATCTAGTTCTGGCATTAAACGCCGTAATGCGCCACATTCACGCAAAATTTCAAACATCCGCGAAGGCTTTTTCTCCATCAAACCACGTGAAATTTCTTACCATACGCGTTCAGCCACCAAGGCATCAACTTCACCGGCATCAACCATACGCTTCAGCAGTTGCAGCGTTTCTGGCGCAACCGTGAAAGCATATGGCGCTTCGGAAAATCGCGCAGCGAATCGCGCTAGGCGGAGTATGCGAACAGGGTCTTCTTCAAAAGCAGCGGAAACGTGTCGGAATACACGGTTTTGTAAATCGATTTGACCGCCAAATGGGTCGATTAATTCACCGTCATCACTGCGCGCGATTGCATTGATTGTCAGATCACGCCGTATCAAATCCTGCTCGAGCGTCACGCTAGGATCAGTATGAAAGACAAAGCCTTTGTAGCCTTTTTCAGTTTTCCGTTCGGTGCGGGCTAAGGCATATTCTTCATGGGTCTTCGGGTGCAAGAAAACAGGAAAATCTTTACCCACGGGGGTATAACCCAGCGCCAGCATCTGTTCAGGCGTGGCACCGATTACCACGTGATCACGATCTTGTACTGGCAAGCCAAGCAAGGCATCACGCACCGCGCCACCAACAACATAGGTTTTCATTTTATTTTGATCTTTGTGACAGCTTAAAAACTAAACTCACTATCGAAATTGATTTAGATCGATAAAAACAGATCAATCCATTTGATCGAATTTAGCGATACTCTCTTTTTCTTCGTGCGCCGCCTTTATCCATTCACTGACAGCAGGGTGATGCTCTACCCTTTCGCAATAAGCTTGCAGCGCTGGAGCGAGCGAAACACCATAGGTCTTAAAGCGCATCACTACCGGTGCGAAGTAGGCATCGGCAATTGAAAAATCGCCAAACAAGAAGCGATGTGCGCCATAAGTCGATAAACAGTCTTCCCAAATTTCACCAACGCGACCGATATCAGCCTGTGCTCCCGCTGTACGGCCTTTACCAGGAAACGAAGCACGAATATTCATCGGCATGGCAGAGCGTAGCTGATTTAAGCCTGAATGCATCTCGGCACAAATACTGCGCGCAGTTGCACGTGCAGCTTGGCTCTCAGGCCACATATTTTGACTTGGAAAGCGTTCCGCCAGATATTCGCAAATCGCCAGTGAATCCCAAACAATCAGATCATCAGCCAACAATACTGGAACTCGCCCGGACAAAGAATATTCCGATATTCTCTGGGTCGAATCTGGGTGATATAAAGGTACATAGATTTCCTCGAAAGGCACACCAAACGCTTTCATCACCAACCATGGTCGCATCGACCAAGAGGAGTAATTCTTGTTCCCAATAACGAGACGAAAACTATTCTTTTTATCTTCGTTCAGTATTGGTGCCAACACTGTTTGCAGGTCAGTATTTTGCATCTTGTGTCCTTATTGCGATTTCTTATTGAGATCGCTTATTGAGATTGGTATTCAGGCTCATCGCCGGTGACGCCTTTTGGCGCGACAGTACCTAGGCGCGCCTTCAGCGATTGTGGTTTTTTCTCGAGCAAAGCGGCGTAATAAGTCGCGTTGGACAAGACATTTTTTACGTAATCACGCGTCTCTGTAAATGGAATTGACTCCGCAAAAATCGCCCCCTCAACGGCGCGACTCAAGGTAGCGCGCCAAGCCCGTGGTCGACCAGGTCCGGCATTGTAGGCGGCAGACGCTAATGCTTGAGAACCACCCAAATCCGACAACACCATATTCATGTAGCTAGTGCCGAGTTTAATGTTGGTCTCAACATCATTAACCTGACTGGGTACATAATTACCGAGGCCAATTTTTTTGGCGACATACTTCGCTGTCTTAGGCATCACTTGCATCAAACCCGATGCACCGACATGCGATTTTGCTGCAGTAGCAAAGCGCGATTCTTGACGAATCAAGCCATACACCCAAGCCATATCAACACCAACCGCTTGCGTTGCTTTGTACATGCTGTCATTAAATGGCGTTGGAAAACGCTGATTGAAATCAACGTCATTTTTGGTTTTATCTGAGGTATTGACCATGCGATCGAGCATGTCATTCTGACGAGCCAATTCAGCCGCCGCCAATAACTCGCGTTCATTCATACTACGTAGAGCCCAATTCCATTCCCGCGTACCTTCGAAACGCAAGTTCATAGAATAGAACTTCAAAGCGCGTTGTAAATTAGGATTTTGCGCGATGGGAGCCAATTCTTCCGGTGTCACAGGTTTAGCCAAAGCTGGCGTACCAATCTTTTGACCGCGCTCTTCCAATGCGAGTTGTCCATAAAAATGCATCTGATCTGAGAGCCCTGCAAAAATCGCCTGCGCTTCTTCTCTCTTGCCTTCTTGCTGTAGTGCGCGAGCGTACCAATAAGTCCAACTTGGCATACTACGCAAAGCGGTCGGCATCGCTTGAATACCCACTTTCACCATTTTCCAATCGCCCTCACGCAAAGCAATCCGCACTCGCCATTGATAACCCTCAACGGTGAGATTGGCACCATCTGCCAGCTTCCAATACGATAAGGCTTCGGTTTCTAACTTCTGTGAAGATGGCAATGCGATATTAGCCCACGCTTGCGCGCGTTCTGCTGCGGACAACTTACCACCCAAGCGTTGCATCGCGTGCACCGCATCCTCGGGCTCAATCTTCGCCGCGCGACCTAGGGCTAGCATAAACAGTTCTTTGCTGATGCGATCTGAAGCTGGTTCTTTCTTGAATAAACTTTTAGGTTTATCCATCGCCTCCAGCAAACGTTTTTCCGGCACTTTCAGCATCGCCGCTAAGCGTCGAGCGAGTGGCATCGCCGATGATTCCGCGGCCATCCGCATTTGCGCCCAGATGTCTGCATCGGTAAATTGACCTTGCTCATACAGATAATTGATCAATGAATAGCATCCATCGCCGTATTGTTTTGGAGAAGTCAGCAAGGCGCGAGCATCGACTGATACTCTTTGTTGTTTCACAGCCTTTGACAACAGCGCATAGGTTACAGGGCTTCGCTGGCGCGATGTCGGTCGAGTCCATGCGGCAGGTTTCGGCGACGTCGCCAGGCGTGGTGTTGATGCCCGAGGGGAGTACAAGGCTCGATGACCCCGTCCATGTCATCGAGCGCGGCCCGGGCATGGAAGGTGGCGTCCAGTCCGCTGTAGATGACGGCCTGACTCAGCTCGATTCGGGACATCATGACGAACTCGTCGGGGATCACTAGGTGGCGCAGCGGGTGTTCGGGCGCGCGGACATCGATGACGGTGCGGACGGTGCGGTCGAAGGAATCGGCCGTGTACGTCACCGGCTGTGCGACGAGTAGCTCATGGAACATCCGTTGCCAGTAGCCCAATACGGCGTCTGCGCCGTAGGTCGAGTCCGCGGTCAGAAAGCCGCCGTCGACCATTAGTCGGCGTAGTGCAACGTCCTGGCCCTGAAGCGCGCAGCGCCCGACGGCGACTATCAGCCCGCGCTGGGTCTCGGTGAGCCTGCGTACGCACCCGAAGTCGACGAATCCCACTGTGCCGTCGGCGCCGAACCGACAGTTCCACGGATGTGGGTCCGCGTGATAGATGGCGCCGTGGCGGTAGGAGCCGGTGAGGAAGCGGAAAATGGCTTCCGCCCAGGTGTTTTTCAGTTCTGGCGCAGCCTGCCGTGCAGTAGCCCAGTCCATGCCGTCAAGGTAGGTCATCGAGAGCACCCGTTCGCCCGACGCGTGGGGGATCAACTGCGGCACGCGGATGAACGGGTGGTCGGCGTACAGCCGATGAAACTCGTCGATGTTGGCCGCCTCCTGGCGGTAGTCGAGTTCCTCGGCGATGCGCGCGGATACCTCCGCTGCCATTTTTCTCGTGTCGGGAAACCTGATCCCGGCGCCGGCTTGGGCCAACTTGCCGAACGTCAGCATCAGCTCGCCATTCGCCAGATCGGCGCGAATCGCCTCGGCCACACCGGGATACTGGATCTTGACGACGACCGCACGCCCGTCGGTCAGGGTCGCCCGATGAACCTGTCCGATGGATGCAGTGGCCAGTGGTACGTCGCTGAAGTCGGCGAACACCTGCTCGACCGGCCGACCGAGATCTGATTGCACCACTGCAAGCACCTGGTTCAGCGGCATGCTGGGCGCTTCGGTATGCAGCCGGGCAAGTTTGCGGTGGTAGGCGACGAACTCATGGCCGCCAACGTCGGCGACATCGAGCATCGAGACCATCTGCGCGACCTTCATCAACAAACCCTTGGAACGGCCGAAGACGTCGACGTAGCGATCCGCATTGCGGTCATGAAAGCGATCGATTGCGCCGGCTCGGCCGGCGCGTTCCCGGAAATCTGCCAGCGCTCGTCCACCAGCAGTGCGGATCAGCAAGCCGGCAGTGGGCACGGCCCGCCGAATGCGACTTGTTGGCAGGTCTTCAGGCACAGACCAACCGTGCCCAGGAGAATTCATACATTGCTGACGTGTGCCCGAGTTATGTGCCCGCGATGGCCTTTTCGATCCGGCAGGTCAGCATCGTCGTCCACTCGGCGAGGAATCGGTCATCTGAGATCGCCTGCTCGCGGCCGTCGAGCAGGATGCTGACGCGATTGCCCAGGAGGGCGTCTATTCCGACGACGGAGATGGCTTCGATGTCTTCCTTGGGGATGTTCGGGCCCCAATTGCCGGCCAGTTCGGCGAGGTCGGCGTGCAGGCCGTGGAGCAGTGCGCCGTATGCGGCGGTGAGGCGTGTGGATTTGCCCCCCCGGGGTGTTGGCGGCGATGGTGAGGAACTGCTGCTCCTCGTCGATGACGGCCGTCAGGTAGCGGCCCAGCAACGTGAGGTCGGTGCGCAGGTCTCCTACGCCGCGGAAGAGCATCCGGATGTCTCGCATACTGCGACGGCGGTCAAGCTGCCGGTCGATACCGGCGTCGAGGAGGGCTTCCTTGGACTTGAAGTGGTGGTAGAGGGCGCCTGACCCTGGCGCGAGACCGGCTGCGGCTTCGATCTGTGCGACGCTGGTTGCACGGTAGCCCTGCTCGCAGAAGAGACGCATGGCTTCGGTGACCAGGCGTTCTCGCGTGGGCACTTCAATCATTTGGAATCCCCAAGTGTTCACATAGCAAGTCCCCACACGTTAGCAGTGGGGCCGCTGTGCGGGCACTGTTTGGCTGTCGACGCAACCAATCTGTGACCCACATACAGAACGGAGTTGGGTCACCCCCGCATGGGACTGCGGGTCTGTTGTGGTTCAGGGATGCGCGTGGATACTCGGAACCCCTTTCATGGTGGGTTCTTGCCGGTCAGGTGGGGTCCACGTGGCTGTAGCACCAAGGTTCATCGGAGCGACCGAAGGCTGCTGATAGGTGCTGCCGGTCGGCGCGTCGCCCGAACCCGCAATTGCGTGTGAGTCGCTGTCGGTCACTGCGGCGATCCAGCACATGGCAATCGCCGCGCCGACGCCCACGCTGCAGAACACCCGCTGCGGCAATCTGGTCTTTGTGTGCATGGTTCAAATTTGCCAGAACATGCTTGGTTATGCCATAGCAAGTTTCGAACAGCGTCCTGAAATGTGACGCATTCCTCGTTGAGCAACGCTGGTTGATTGCCTAAAATGCCTGTTCAATATGTATATTTCGGGCATTGCAACGTGCTTGTTCGATGAACGCCCGCCAAGAAAGCCACATCTTTCGTGTCGAATCTGGCGATTTCAGCTACTTATGAACAAGTTGCCCTAATCAGCTATGCTGGCGCCGTGTCCGAGTCGACAGTCGTGATCGTCCACGAGCGCCTGACGGAATTTGCTGGGTCCGAGCAGGTGGTGCTCCAGCTTGCCGAGGAGTGGCCGGAGGCGGACGTGCATGTGCCGGTCGCGGTGTCTTCGCCTGAGACTTCGGTACTGGATGGTCGTGTCAAGGTGGGGCGAGTCGACGGCATTCATTCGTTGATGGGAAGAAGGTCGCACGTTCCGCTGCTGCCGCTCTTCCCGTCGTCATTCAGACGGATGAAACTCGGTGACGCGGATGCAGTGATCATCAGTCATCACCTGGCCGCATTGGCTGCTGCGAATGCAGCTCAGCAACCCACGATCGCGTACGTGCACTCGCCGGCGCGCTGGGCGTGGGATCCGGAGATGCGACGTGGTGAGGCAACCACTTTCGCGGGACGGTGTGCGCTGAGCGCACTTGGCTCTTTCATTCGGCGCACCGAGTCATCGGCGGTGCCGGCAGTGTCCATGTTCGTCGCCAACTCGACTGCGGTCCGCGACAGGATCAGGAACTGGTGGCAGCGCGACGCGCCGATTGTTCATCCGCCGGTGGACACCGACCACTACACCGTCGATGACGCCGTCGAGCGAGACGATTTCTTCTTGTTGGCGGGCAGGTTGGTGCCCTACAAACGGCCTGATCTTGCGATTGCGGCTGCGGAACGCGCCGGTGTGCGACTGATTGTTGCGGGGGACGGCAGGCTGGCGGCCGAGTGTCGCGCGATCGCCGGCCCGTACACGTCATTTCTGGGTCGGGTTTCGGATGCCGAGATGCTGGATCTGCAGCGTCGGGCTCGTGCTCTCCTCATGCCGGGGGTTGAGGATTTCGGCATAGTCCCCGTTGAAGCAATGGCTTGTGGCACGCCAGTGATCGCTGTGGGCGCTGGTGGCGCGAGGGACACGGTCGTCCCGGGGGTCAGCGGCGAACTTGTGCCGGCTGGATCGGACGGAGAGGTGATCGCTGCGTTGGCTTCGGCACTGAAGTCGTTTCAGGACGACGCTTACCGACCGGCGGATATCCGCAAGCACGCCGAGAAGTTTTCCCGTGCCCGATTTCGGCAGCAGATGCGTGCGGCAGTCGACGCGGCTATCGACGGACAACGGTCATAGGAGTCTGTGGCGTTGCCGGAGAATATGCAGCAAAGTAAATTCATGGGGGCATCGGCGTCGCTCATGGGTAGTGATGGGGTCGAGCGATGAGATGGTCCGAGCTGCTTGGGCGGCATTTCGCGCGCGGAGTCGGTCGAGTACGTCGCTGTGAGTCCACGTCTTCCATTTGGCTGGCATGAAGGGTCCGATACGTTGCACGTTTGGATGACTGGATCCGAGTGGTATGGCACCGCGCGTGGCGGTTTGTCGCGATACTTCTCCGATCTCTACGGTGCGCTGTCCCTGCGGTCAGATGTACAAGTTGATGCTTGGGCATTCGGAGAACCTGACAACGGTGCGAACACGTGGGGACCGGCAATCGGCGGTACGTTTGCGCGATATCGGTCTGCGCGCACGAGTCCGCCTCCGACCGCCGATGTTGTGGACAGGCACTTTGCGCTCTATGGCCCACCGCCGCCCCGCAACGCCGTGCTGGTTACGCACTTTCATGGCCCGTGGGCGATGGAGAGCGCTGCGGCCGGTGAGCCCGCGATCAATGTCGCGATCAAGCGCTTGATCGAACGAGCGCGATATCGAAGCAGTGACCGGTTCATCGTGCTTTCTCGACAGTTTGCCGATGTACTCGTCGGTAGCTACGGGGTGAGTCCGGAGGCGATCAGCGTGATCCCGCCGGGCGTGGATCTGCAACGTTTCGCGCCGTCAGCCCTCCCGGATTGCCCGCCTCGAGTGCTTTGTGTCCGTCGGTTGGAGCGCCGAATGGGAATCGACATACTGCTCGATGCCTGGCCGAAGGTGCTGGCGAGCATGCCGGATGCACAGCTGGACATCGTTGGAAAAGGTTCTGTTTCAATCGAACTCGCGGATCAGATCGAGACGCTCTCAATCGGTCGATCGGTGACGATGCATGGCGAGGTCACCGAGGAACAGCTACGCGACGCCTACCGTGCGGCAACGGTCACGGTGGTTCCGTCGCGCGCGCTAGAGGGTTTTGGGCTGATCGCGCTGGAATCGCTTGCGAGCGGCCGTGCTCCTATCGTCACGGATGTCGGTGGGCTACCAGATTCAGTCCGGGGTTTGGCGCCCGATTTGGTGGTTCCGGCTTGCGATCCAGAGCAACTGGCGACTCGACTGATCGCGGCATTGCGAGGAGAGCGACCGGGAGTCGACGACTGCCGCGCCCACGCCGAGACGTTCTCGTGGGAAACGTGCGCGGCGGCCCACCTCGACGTCTATCGGGAGTTGGTCCGATGAGCGGCGATGCGGGTGTGCGCATTGCATTCCTGACGCACACCGGCGCGCCCTCCGGAGCCGAGCTGGCGTTCGCAAGACTTGCGGGAGCGTTGGGGCGCAGAGGGTTTCGACCGATTGTCGTCATGACCGAGGCCGGCTCGCTCGTGGACGTGCTCACGAACGAGGGCGTCGCGTCAACCGTTGTCGAAACCGCATTCGTGAGTCGGAAGATGACCATCGGGACAGCCGTGACGGGGCTGGTCGCGGGTGCGTGCGCAATCTTGCGGACGGGCTGGCGACTGGGGACTGTCGTTCGCGACCTGGACGCTGAGGTCGTTGTCGCTGAGTCGTCAAAGGCACTGCTGATGGGAATCGTTGCGTCGCGCCGTGCACGAATCCCGTTGGTGTGGCACGTGCACGACCGTGTCAGCCGCGAGTACTTCGGCCCACTGCTTTTCATCCTGGTTCGTATCTTGGGTCTTGGCGCGTCCGGCTATCTAGCCAACAGCTTCGGCACACTCGCCACTCTCTGGACCGCTCGGAGACCGGCGTCGGTCTGCTACCCAGGAGTTGTTCTGTCGGCGACATTGCCTCGTGCACCGCAGCGCCAGCCCGCCGACGTACGGCTCGTGATGGTCGGCCGGTTGACGGAATGGAAAGGCCAAGACCTCGTTCTGGAAGCTATGGCTTTGACGGAGAGCAAGGCCTGCATCCGCTTCATCGGTGGCACGCATTTTGGTGAGGAACCGTACGCCGAAGCGCTGAGGCAACGCGCAATCGACCTCGGGATCGCTGACAGGGTGGAGTTCGTCGGGCACACGGACAACCCGTTTCAGGAGTTGGCCAATGCCGACGTGGCAATTCACTACTCGAGATTGTCCGAGCCGTTCGGCCAGGTTGTCGTGGAGGCGATGGCGAGTGGTTGCGCTGTTCTCGCAGCCGGGGCACTGCGTGGCCAAGGAGCGCCTGTTTGCCCTGGTGTTCACTGCGGGTGAGGACGTGCAGGCCGACGCCATCGAGGTCATCGTGCACCGCTTGCGCCGCAAGATCGCCGGCAGCGGCGCCGAGATCATGACGCTGCGCGGCGTGGGCTATCTGCTGTGCAAGTCCGCTGAACCGGCCCACGGTGACACCACGGGCGCGGCCTCCGCATGACCAAGGCGCCCGGTGGGGCCGCCCCTGTGGGCAAGCTGCGCACCTACCTGCTGGCCTGGACACTCGGGCCTATTGCCCTGTTTTTGCTGATGGACGCCGTGAGCCTGTACCGCAGCACCCAGCGGGTCACGGCGCAGGTGCACGACCGGCTGCTGGAGGCCACGGCACGGCAGATTGGCGACCGTATCCATGTGGAGCGCAACGAGCTGTCCATCCATGTGCCTCTGGCCATGGTCGAGGCCATCGAAGGCA
>CALKVB010000118.1 GCA_937996605.1 uncultured Oxalobacteraceae bacterium
GATAGAAGGGCGAACATAATAGCCATCTTCGCAGCCCGCTACAGTCACGCGTTCACCGCCGAACACTTGACCTTGGTCGGCTTTTGCTGCTTCTAAGGCATTTTGCATACCGTCGAACGCTGCTTGATCTACCAATGGACCGATCAAAGTTGTCTTCTCGAGTGGGTTACCGATTGGCAAACCAGCGTAGATTTTCTTCAAGCGTGGTACCAAGGTATCGTAAATGCTGTCATGGACGAACAAGCGACGCAAAGTCGTGCAACGTTGACCAGCTGTGCCAACCGCAGAGAATGTAATCGCACGAACAGCCATTTCCAAATCTGCACTTGGCGCAACGATCATCGCATTATTGCCACCCAATTCGAGGATGGTACGTGTCAAACGTTTTGCGCAAACTTCAGCCACTTGGCGACCCATACGGGTGCTGCCTGTTGCGGAAACCAAAGCAACGCGCTTGTCTTCCACCATTTGTGCGCCAGTGTCGCGAGCGCCAATGATCAATTCAGCCAAACCTGCTGGTGCATCGTTACCAGTCAAATTGAAGCGTGCCACTGCTTTCATGAACAAAGCGTGTGTCGCTACCGCTGTCAAAGGTGTTTTTTCAGATGGTTTCCATGTTACGGAATCACCGCAAACAAAGGCCAATGCTGCGTTCCAAGCCCATACTGCAACTGGGAAGTTAAATGCCGAAATCACACCAACAACGCCAACCGGATGCCACTGTTCCATCATGCGATGGCCTGGACGCTCAGACGCGATAGTCAAGCCGTACAGTTGGCGTGAGAGACCGACTGCGAAATCGCAGATGTCGATCATCTCTTGCACTTCGCCCAAACCTTCTTGCAAAATTTTGCCAGCTTCGAGCGTGACCAATTGGCCGAGTTCTGCTTTGTGTGTACGTAATTCTTCGCCGAACAAACGGATCAATTCACCACGACGTGGTGCTGGCACTTTACGCCATTGCAAAAATGCAGCGTGAGCGCGGTCGATTTTAGTCGTCACTTCAGCGGCTGTATCAGCACGCAAAGTCGCCATAGTTTGACCATTGATGGGGGAAACGCTAGGAATGTCTTGACCTTGGTAGTCGGCCATGTTGACGCCTAAACCGGCGAGCAGGGTGTTGATATCTTTTGTCATAAGGGCTCCAATGTTCGAATTGTTCTTTGTTAAATTTTGTGAGAGCGAGCAGAAAACCAAAACCCCTCAACGCTGAGGCGCAGAGACACTGAGGTATCGCGGAGAAAAGCGAAATAGTTTCTGACTTTCTCGGCGCATCTCTGCGTCTCCGCGTCTCAGCGTTGAGGGGTTTTTATTCTTCTCAACTCAGATTACAGAGCGTAGTAACGACCGAAGCGGTTTGCTGTGAAGTCTGCCAAGCTAGCTTGTTCCTGACGAACCATACCTTTTTGTGGCAACTTACCTTCAACAACCATATCAACCATGGCGCAGATACCAGACGCAGTCGTCAATTGTATCGCAGAGAGCAATTGGCCGTTAACTTCTTGTGCATAGATTTTCTTCGCGTAGGATTCTTGTTCCAAGCGACCATTGCGTGTACCGATAACGCTGACGAAAACCAAAACCACGTCTTGTTTAGTCATAGGAACAGAAGTTTCCAAGACATCTTTCAAGATTGGACGGCGTTCCAATTTGCCCAATTCCAAATCGCGAATCAGCATTTTGACGATGTCGCGGTGACCTGGATAACGTACTGTTTTGTAGTTCAAGTTTTGAACTTTACCTTGCAAAGATTCGCACAAAGTACCCAAACCACCAGAAGTGTTGAACGCTTCGTAGTCGATACCGTCGAGTGAGAAGTGTTCCATTTCTTCCAATGGGGAAGTTTCGCGCAATTGACCGTCAACGATTGCTTCGCATGGGTTGCAGTATTCGTTGATCAAGCCATCAGTACTCCATGTGAGGTTGTACTTCAATGCATTGTTCGGGAAGGTTGGCAAAGCACCTACGCGCATGCTGACATCACGCAAAGTTTCGAATTTCTTCGCTACATCGTTCGCAACGATAGAGATGAAGCCTGGAGCCAAGCCGCATTGTGGAACGAAAGCAGAGTCTGCACCGTCAGCCAATTGTTTTACAACGCGAGTACTTTCAACGTCTTCTGTCAAATCGAAGTAGTGGGAATTTGCTGCCTTCGCTGCACCAGCGATGATGGGTGTCAAGAAGTATGGGCAAGCAGACAATGTGACTTTGTGACCACGGATCAATTCAGTCACAACAGCTTTATCGCCCAAGTCAGCTTGTTTTGTTGTTACATTAGGAAAGCCAGCTTGTGCCACATATTTCAAACGCTCTGGATCGCGGTCTGCCACGGTGATTTCGTAATCGCCAGTGTGGGATAACAAGTTCAGGATTGCATCGCCGATTTTGCCAGCGCCGAGAAGAATGAGTTTAGTTGCCATGTTGAGTCTCCAATTGGATGGGGATTAAATCTAGGGTTTGGTTTGGTTGTCGAAACCGTTTTGTTTGCGTTTTCGAATGGAGAGAGTGTAGAGGCAATAATTGTCAGAAAATAGAGTGTAAATTATCGTCATATTGCGTCATAATGATGCAATATGACGATTCAATGAGATAAAGTGTTCAAATGAAGCCAGCGCTAGACGATATTGATAACAAAATTCTCGCTTTGCTAATGGATAACGCCCGCATGCCGGTGACGACCATTGCGAAACGGGTAGGGATCGCACGGACTACGGTGATCGCACGCATTGGTGCCTTGGAAAAAAGAGAAGTGATTGCAGGCTACGGTCTGAAGTTGAATCAAGCGATGTATCAACCTGCGGTTCGCGCCTACGTTGGTCTCTCGATTGAGGCGCGTTCGGTTGCGGGTCTGATCAAGTTTTTACAGCAATTGCCTGAGGTAGAAAGCCTTTGCGCGGTCAGCGGTGCAATTGACTATATGCTGACCTTACGTTGTGCTACCACTGAGGTGCTCGATAAATTGCTGGATCAGATCGGTGCATTAGAAGGGGTAAGGCAAACATCGACCTCTATCATTTTAAGCAAACGCATCGATCGCTCTGCGCTCTAAAAATGAAAATGGCCTGTCGAAGTTCGCAGACCATTTCTTTACATTCTGTTAGATTTTCTGGTTGAGCTTGCAACCCTTGATAACACGTAATTAGTTATTTTCTTGTATCTTCGTGTTGTTAGATTTTTTCTCTTCGGCGGGTGATTTCTTTGGTGAGCCAGAGCTCTCGGTAAAGCGTGGAGAAGTTTGCTGCATGATCTGCAAATGTACTGAGGCTTTGTCCATTCCACTGCGATCAATTTGTAAAGGCGCCTGCGCTTGTCCTTCTTGAGAACAGTTTTCTTGGCACTGTGTCTCTTTATTTGACTGAGTTTGAGAAACCACGAATTCTTGGGCGTAGCTTGCACCTGCGAGCGCAGAGAGTACGAGGCCGAGAGAAATTGTTTTCATATTCATGTTGTCAAACTCCAAGTGAATGGCGGTTAAGCGCACTAGTGTAAATCAAAACGAAAATAATTTGTCGAACAAATTCGCTGCAAAGTTAAGATTTTGCACATTAATTGTGGTATTCCCTTTACTTTTGCGCTCTACTTGAAAATTACTTCGTTTTTGCTTCGATCTGTGCATTTTTATCAAAGCGTCTTAATTAATTGCTTAAGCAGTTTGGCGCAAAGACTTGTTAAATTGTACATTAGCTTGAAAACTCGACGCATTGGCTTTGTCATATGCTAGCTTTGCTTGTGGGCTCAGACGTTTGGCGGAAATCACTACTGTTTGTACGCCATGACTTGCTTGTTCTTGATCATATGATGCCTTTTGCTCGTTGCTCATGCGCTTAGCTGAAACAGTGACAGTTTGACTCGCGCTGCTAATGCTTTGCTTGTTATGCGGCACATCCGTTGCTGAAGAAGCCGCAGCCAAGGCGAGAGAAATAGCCAATGTTGATAAAAGTGTTACGCCTGTTTTGAGTGATTTGTTCATTTTGGTTTCCTTTAGATAACTGAGTATGTCGTTAAATTTGCTGTACGTTTAAATTCGGTTGACTTGATTTAAAACGTAGTCTTTGTTTCGATGTGAGCACTTTAATGATAACCAAAGCAAGCTGCTACCGAGATGCGACGAAATGCGAAATCGCGGGAATCAACGCCGGAAAAGCTTGTGCGGAATGTAAAACGATGTGATGAAAAGGCCGAACCTTGTGCTCGATAATGC
>CALKVB010000119.1 GCA_937996605.1 uncultured Oxalobacteraceae bacterium
ACTGTATTCCAATAGTTCTTGACTTGCTTCAGCCATTCGCTGCGTGGTAAACGCTGGAACAGTTGAGATGCCAAGTCTGGATAGGCTTCCATGGCCTTGGCCGTGAAGAACTCCTTGTAGGATGAAGGCGAGGAAGACGATAGAGACTCTAGCGCAAACTTGGGATTCGCCAGAATGAGTTTTCGAACGATGACCACAGGGATTTTGTCACCAATCCGACCCTCCACCATGTCCCACACCGCATCAATTTGCTGACTCTGACCGAGACTGTGCATCACATCCTTTCGTGGAACGGGCTCATCCAACCAAAACTCTTGCATATAACGAATGGTGTTGGGCTCTCCACTAATAATGGCCAAATGAAACATTTCCGAGGGTGTGATGGACGCCGCGAAACGCGTCGCTTGCCATAGACACATCAGCACCGCAGAGCTGGTCTGGCGCACATCGTTCCAAGATTCGACCCTTCGTATGATTTGTTGCACTTGCTTCCAGGTATCACACTTGGCCACCGCCATTTCCAGCTTGACAAAGCTACAATCCGGCAATTCTTCCATACGCAAACACTCTAATAGCGCATGCGTGGCACCATTCAGGACAGCCAGTCGAGCTCGAATGGAGGCCTCCACATCGAAAGAACGCTTCAAAGATGGTTCATCCATGGCTTCTCACAGATTCTTGGGAGACGACGAAACGAATGCACTTGTTGCTCAACGTCAAACCAAACGCAATGTTTTGTTATCGACTTTCTTCCATTTTAAAAAAACGCAACCATGGTGGCGACTACGCTTATGAGCGCGACCCCTCTTGTGTTGATTCACGGACAACGCAACTCTGGCAAGACCACGACCGCCGCGGCTTTAACTCGGCAGTTCCCAAGAGTGCAGCGTTGGCATGTATGGTGTCATCCATCCAGCGTTCTCAGTTGGGACGAAAAACTTCAGGGCCGAGGTTCGATCCATACTACAGAGGATTTTCAGGATCTGCAACTTGGTGGCGAAGGTTACATTTTTGACGATTTCCAAAACAGCTTCTTGAATCAACCTCTTGTGCAACAAGCCCTTCAGCAAGAACGTTCGGTGAGAATTGTTTGCACCCAAAGCATCCAAGATGTCATGGAGAATTCCGCACCAAACTATGTCATCGCACTTCGCACCAATAAGCGCAATCTGCATACATTGGCTGAAGTGATGGATGAACCACTCGATGAAGTGTTCGAACGAGTACAGGAAGTCACCAGTGGAACTTATGATGCACTGATTGCCAACGTCCAAAACCGAACGTATACGATGTTCCATGCCAATTGAAACCTCATAAATTAAATGCAAAAATAAACAAGCTCGCATGAAGCAGATCGAACATCGTTCAAAGAATTCATTTCTCCAAACATGCGCGAAGAAAGCCGACAACGGCTGCGATGGACACTGTTTTGTGTGTACCATTTCGCATGGTACGCAGCAGTTCGTCTGTTGGCCAAACCTTATCCAGAAGGCGCTGTCACCATACTGATCGTTTGCAGCACATTTACGTTTCTCGCGCTCCTATTGAGCCTGGCAGAGTGCTGCTGTTCAAATAACGAAATGAAAGCAGTGACCCCAAAAGTCTGCCCGATCCTTTTCGTTTCGGGATTCACGTTCGGCATCACGCTGGCCATCTATTCTCTGACCCAAGATGTCAAGCACTACAGGGCGCAGATCGAAACACGATACCAAAACGAATGGAACCTCAACTGTTCCACGAGCAGCATCTGCACCTTGAATCAATCCTATTTTACGCCGACACCCTTTTACGGCAGCGCTTCGTTCGGTTCCACCGACTTTTATCTGATCATTCCAGTTCACGTCACCCCTCCTGGAGATCCACTTGTGTTGTACGCCAGCCGAAGCAAACACCTCGTATCGCCTGTTGACCTACCCACCTTTCAAAACGATGGAAACGTCTGGCTCACCGGCGTGCCTGACGAGTGGAAATCCGGTCTGTTCTTTGCCCTTCAAGACTTTCAACGTCGATTCCCCTATCCCTACAAGAACGCCGTGTTCACTACGTCGACGGACATTCAGTCCGAGTTTATGGACAAGCGGAAAACCCTCCAAGATCTAGACATTTCCTTTTGGGTCGTGCAAAGCATTTTTTCATTGGTTTGTATATGGAGTAATTGCGGAAAAGTGCCGATCAAAGATCAGCAGCTCAGGTGTTGAACAGCTTGACGTTGAGCTATGAAAAACAAGTGCGTCTTTGGATCCACGTGGTCCACTGGCCAAAACCGGTCGCCTTCCAGAACAAATGCTGGCGCAGGGTTTTCCCATGCATCGCGCAACGTCTCCGACAGTAAATCCAAGATGTTGTGCGGCAACGCAACCATCCCCGTGCAAAATGCGCCATAAGGAGCTTGGCTTTCTATAAAATCTTGTACCATGTCATTCCACGTTTGAAACATGCGATACCAAACATCTCGTTCCTTCAAGAATGGAATCATCAACGGTTCCGTCGAACGAACTTTCATATCAAAGTATAATCTTTCTTCCTGAATCAAACGTTCCTGCTCCAGCATCTGCGCTGTCCGCAAACGAAAATCCTCCATTCCTTGAATAATCAAACATGTCCACATCGTGACCACTCGCCGACATCACACCCGATGATGTTTGATTCGTGTCATCCATGCTTGCCGACCACGGGGATGCGGTGTCAGCCGCAGTATTGAAATACGTCTTGTCTGACTTGGAAAGTCCTGGTCTCTTCCAGTACAGCCACAATCCCAAAAACACCACCACCACAATGACTGCCAACACGATACCCACAATCGCACCTGCCTCCATGTTTCTTTCGCATCACAAAGAAAAAGATGTCCCTTTTATGGAAAACATGGTATCGATTGAACCACTGGAATCGACCCAATGAATTGATTTACATCACGCTGACCACCATCCCCGAACGACTGCAATCCGACTACTTTCGCCAAGCATTAGAATCACTCATCTATCAATATCCCACCAAAATCATCCTCAATGTACCTTGGATCTACAAACGAACCGGAGAATCCTACGTGATCCCTGATTGGATTGCTCAACATCCAGACGTGATTGTGCACCGCTGCGAAGATCAAGGGCCGGTGACGAAAGTGCTAGGTGGCCTTTCACTGATTCCCGACGATGCATGGGTGATTGTCGTCGATGATGACCACATTTACAAGGACTTTCTCGTTTCCGAACTGGCCCTGAAGTTCAGTCAACGACCCGAAGGAGTCTTGTGCTTTTGCACCTTTGAGGAGCCGAAATGGGTGGAGATGGGACATGAATGGGCCGCTCGCATGCCGTGCGGATTTGCCGGATGGATCGCCAAAGCGACCGACGTGAAGAGACTTCAATCGGTTCCCTTGCCCAAAGAATGTCGACTCATTGATGATCATTGGTTAGGATGGGCCTTTCATGTATTACAAAAACCGGTTCGTCGAATTTCGGATGATTACAAGTGGTACCACAGCATCAAGCACAAAGATCACGGAGCCGATCTTCATCCACCATGGTTCGAACTAAGGGCCAAAACCAATCGTCGACGCTTGCAACGAGAATGCATGGCCTCCATCCAACAACTGCACATGCCCGGTGTCATCACATGCACTCGTGGGTACGTTAGTCATCCGATGAATCAACCGTCGTCAAAAACGTTCGAATGTACGAACGCTGATCATCTTGCGAATTCGCCTCGTCAAAGTAATGAGTCAGACGCATTACGCCAAACGAATCATCAAAACTGAGTTGAATGGAACTAGTCTTGACCTGTCGGAAAGCCTTCAACACCGACTTGAACATCTCCACATTAAACATGACTTTGAACTGAAGATCGGATGGACATTGTTGCATGTTGCATGAAGCCTCTCCCAATTCTTTGCCACCATCCATGGCCGTGAACGAAAGCTTTTGCTGTTCGATAGCCATACTGATCTTGCTTACGCCCTTGGTCAGTGTTTGAATCACGGACTTCATCAACTTGCTGGCGTTGATCGAAATGTGAGAGGTGGTGACAATGGAATCAAAAGAATGATTGGAGAAAGGCTCGTCAAGTTCGTCTAAAGGCACTTTGGTTAATCCATTGTCGCCCACATCGAACCGAAAGCTACCAGTGGCCACAAGTCGGTTGGTGGGGCTGGTCAGGTAGGTGAATTCCAACCATTCCCAATTCTTGACCTTGTCACGGAACATTTGCACTTGCGTGTCGGCGATGGGAACCACAAAGGTCTCGGGGCAGCGATAATTGGACTCGAACCATTCCGTTTTGAAAAACACTTGGGAGGCAATGGAAGCAGCAGAGTTCAACGCCATCATGCAGAGACCTTTGGGCCCGAAACAGAAAAACACATGCTGACAATTCTTGATGTTGGTGATATGCTCCAACGCAAACGTCAAGTCGTTGATATTCGTCGTCTTGGCATACAATTTGCCTTGTGTGGTATCGACCGTCGACTTCATGCTGTCACTCTTGATGGCCGAAACCGTTTCCAACTTGCGCTTCTTTTTACCCTTTTCTTCCGCATCTGCCAACGACTCCTCGTCGCCAAACAAATCGGCATCCATGGCCGTCACGAAATCCTTGTCTGAAAATGGGTCTTCCATCTTGGTGAATTCATGGAGAAAGGTTTGCCAACTCGTTTTATTTGAAAGAATTTGGTTTCACGACACACGTAGACGCTTTGCATGTGGGTCATCATGGACTTTCCCGGGACAATTGGTGCATACAGTGTTTTCAGCCTCGAAAAAACAAATAGGACGTCGTCTTTTACATCCGAAACACCATCTTCGATTTAACTTACTTTGAGCATATTTGCACTTTTTACAAAACGATAAGAAGGATCCTCCTTGTTGATAGAATGCAGTAATGTCTTTTTGAATCCCGCATTTTGTACATGTTTGATTCTCTGGTACATGAATTGAATCCTCGTCGTACTTTCGCCTGAGTTGACATAAGTCGACACGATCTTTGAATTGAGATTGCTGCTTCCATGTCTGAACAATTTCTCGGCTTAAATTGATATGACCACCGATATTCAGTTCGCGTATAATCAACACTACGTTATCAATGGAATGGTACTTAGAACGATCGACCCTTTCAATCGACATTTGGAACGTAGGAACATTCGCACCTACATACATACGAACATCGGAGTAGGCGCAGCATCCCTTTTGCTCACGAAATTTGTTGAAGAGCTGATCTGCTGTCAAGCTGGTATTGACAACTCCGTTAGTAGCATCTGTACGGCGACTGATGTACGCGAGCATATGAAAGACATCCATTTTTTTTGCAACGTCATCCAGCTCCTCTTCACTTATAGGATCGTCGTGGTGTTGCGTGATATAAAAAAACTTCTCACGCGTCATCTGGCAAAAGCTGTTGAACATGCTGCAAACGAGCACAACATTGGATTTAAGATATCCTTTTGACTCGTCTTTCCGCTCGATGCTCATGGTCTGCAGATGAAGAGGTATAGGTAAGAGCTTCATACCCGAAATATAACACATTCCGTGCTGCTCGTTATACATATTCATAAGATCTGCTTCGGTCAGATCGAATGTTCCTCGATGTGAGTCGCTTTTCGAACGCCTAGATGCATTACTTTTCGCGCCAGAAATCATTCTCTTAATCCTTCTTTCAACAGTCCAAAAGCATGAAATGCACTTACTTCGTAAAAGATCACAGAAACTCGGGTTCGGGTCGAACTCGGCCGCGGGCTTCTCAATATTGCATTTTACACACCTTTTCAAAGAAGGTGTTGTCCGCTGCTTTCTCTTTATGTATCTCATCTTTAAGCAATCAATGCAAGCCGTTGTCATTCCATCGTTTGAAGCCTTTCGCTTAAAAAAACTCGATACATTTTTCCTTTGTTTACACGAGCTGCATACCTTCGTCTTCCCATCAAACTCCTTCATATCTTTTATTACCGGAACATTTACATACACGTTTGTTTCAAACGCATTTTACTGAATACACTGACATGGCAACGCGATCACACTCTGATGAACTCACCATGAATAAACAGCCATGGACGACGAAGAAGAGATTAATGAGTTCGTTCTAAAAGACTTTGAATTTGACTTTTCTCGCAACAAGCTTCCCGCATTGCTTTGCCAAGGAAAGCGTTGCTCAGGAAAGTCGTATGCAACTGTGGCACTTGCAGCCAAATGTACGCACATCAAGCGATGGGCTTGCTGGGCCGGGACGAAAGAAACGGGAGGATTTTGGACGAAAAAGTTCGGATCTGCTGCACCGGTGTATTATACGGATGATAAGGGTTTGGATGCATTGAAACGAATCATGCGTTACCAAGAAGATAAGGCGTTATTGTACAGCGAACTTGGACAAGAACTTCCATCTCAATACTACATAGGTTTCATTTTTGATGATATTACATCGAAAAAATGGAGGGCGGGACTGCAAATTCTCGATGAATTGTATTGCAACGGCCGCCATATGGGCATAGCCCCCTTTATGTCTTCGCAGCATCTTCGAAGTGTTCCACAATCCGTGCGGCTTAACGCTGATTATATTGTATTACTACACAACAGCAAACGTACGCTGAAAGCTTTACATGAAGAATACATCGAAGAACCGGATGATTTTGAGACCTTTTCATCCTTGGCTCGCTGTGTCACAGATCAACGCGATGAGCTTGGAAACCGTTTATACAACTGTCTTGTATACAATAATAACGCAACGTCTGATCGGATTGACGATATCTTCTCAATCATGAGGAAAAGCGATATACCGTTTGACCAAATTAAGCTTGGATGCGATAAATGGCGCGAATACAACTCCAAAAATTATGTCAATCACGAAAGCCAAGATCAATTACGAAAGCACAAAAAGAAAGAGCGCATTCAAAGACTTCTCAAGCGACAAGAAGAACGACGTCAACATCAGATCATGGGATTAGGTATGGCGATTGAACCCGATTATTATAGCGACGACAGTGCCGAGGACGAAGTTGACGACACAGATATCATTTCCCTGAAAAAACGCCGCGGTCCATCCATTCGCATAGTGCTGCCCAAACCGCCCCCCGCCAAGGAACAGCTAGCCCTTCCCGCACTCGATCTTCGCCATCAGCTACCCGATGCTCGCCAATCCTTCAGCGGACAACCGTTGCAGCACCCAGCCATGCGATCCGATCCACGAATGTCCGACATGGGACGCCTGCTGCAACCTCGAAAACACGCGCCCTACGATTACGATCCATTCCGAACAAATGACCAATCGCGAAATCCCAAAGAAACACGAAATCCTTTTGATGACTATCCTTTCTGAGTGTGTACATATCCAATAAAAATGACCCTTTCCACCACCAGTTGGATCGTGTCTGCCCTTCCCTTCACCGTTGGTCTTGTGTTGCCACCCATTGCATCCAAGGCTTTATGGCTACCCTTTGACTGGAAACCATCGTGTCAAGAGTCCAAACTATGCCGAAAACGCATGCCCGCCAGTCCTCCACCCATCGTCTTTTGGATCATGTGGAGTCTCTTGTATGCCTTGCTCGGCATCACGTGGGCATGGGCCCGCGAAAGCCAAATGGACGACGCACAACTCTACGACATTCTCTTTGGTGTCCTCATCGCCATCATGTTTCTCTGGACCATTCGCTACTCCACCGGCCAGCACATGAAAGAATCCATCCTCACTCTCTACGGAAACTTCCTCTACATTCTCTGCATTTGGTCGGTTCTGCTTGTAAAACAAAACTACGCCGCCATCACCTTCACACCTCTCGTCGCGTGGTTCATCTTTGCGCTTCAACTCTCCATCGCAGAAACCAATTTTTATTTACCAAGCGCTTCGTCATGAGTGCCAACGACGTACAAACCATCATCGACTTTGTAGTCCGATCTCGAGATTGGTATCACCTCCAGTTCGTCCCCTTCCTGTATTCGCATGGATCGCAAGAAGAAAAAGCGCGCATTTATGACTTGACCAAACTGCCCTTGGAAAAGGAACTCGCAGAAATGAAGTTTTTGCTGCTTGGAAACGAACAGCTGCTGCAAAAAGCGTACGAGTACACCCAACGGAAGATTCAATCCCTACCACCTTTGGATTTGACACCCGAAGAACGGGCCAAACGTGTCAACACCATAATTGACATCCTAGTCCGTCATATGAAACATTATCTTCCCAGTATCTTGCACCAATCCAAAGACGAAGAACGGATCCGCATTCTCAGCATCTTAGATCAAGATCTCATTTCCCAATGCGCGAATTTGAAAATGATGCTTCTGGTCAATGACAGCTTCTTTACGCTTGTCGAAAATGTTTTACAGAGACGTTCTTAAATCATTGATACTGGATTAAACACAATAAAATCTCTTGAGAATCACTCCCGGAAGCTCACAGTCTGGTATATCTTGCGTCGTCGATAGTAAGAAATGATACACCTCAGCTGCAGCGTCACGATCCAATTCACTCCTTTTTGCGTAATATACCAGTTGAGATGAAAGAAGGAAACAGAAGGCAGAGAAGTATATCGCTTCGAACGGTCCATGGAGAGTGTACAAAGCAAAGAGGATAATGCTGGATACTCCGGCAAAAAATGCTAAAACCGTGTACGCTTCATGCATCTCCTTGTAATACT
>CALKVB010000120.1 GCA_937996605.1 uncultured Oxalobacteraceae bacterium
CGCCAGAAGCCCGACGCTCGTTTTGTCATTATGGCGCCGATGTTAGGATTAGATACGCAGAGCTTTGACCGCTTGGCAACTACGTGGCTGGCGCAAGGCGGCCCTGGTTTTGTCGTCGATGGTATTCCTTTTCGCAAAGTGATTGATGGTCAATTTTATATACAAAGATTAACCGTGCGTCGACTAGCATCATAGAGGAAAGCGATCTTGGAAAATCAAATTCTCATTCGCTATCGTGGCCAAGAGGACTATCAACAAAGCTTTGACGCCATGCGCGCTTTCACTAATGCGCGTGATGAAAATACCGCTGACGAATTATGGATTGTTGAACACCCTCCTGTGTTCACGCTAGGTTTGGGTGCCGATCGCTCACATGTACTAGCTGCGCATGATATTCCCGTAATACAAACCGATCGTGGCGGTGAGGTGACCTTTCACGGCCCCGGCCAAGTCGTGATTTACTTGATGATAGACCTACGTCGCAGGCATACCAAAGGGCGTTTATTCGCTAGAGAGTTCGTGTTTAAGATAGAACAAGCGGTGATTGATACCCTTCAGGCGTATAATATCGAAGGTGAACGCGTTGAAGGTGCGCCCGGGATTTACCTCAAAGAGGGGCAATGGCAAGGTGCGAAAATCGCTGCATTAGGCTTAAAGGTGCGTGGCAACGGCTGCACATATCATGGCGTTTCTTTGAATGTGGCTATGGATTTAAGCCCATTTTCATGGATCAATCCTTGCGGTTACAAAGGTTTGGCCACGATCGACATGCAAACCCTCGGCGTGCAAGCGCCTTTAGATCAAGTGCAACTCGCGCTCGCCCAACGCTTACAACATTTATTGACCGTCGTTTAATTCGTTTTACTCTGCTATGACTACCGAAAACACACCGCTCGCTGACAACACAAACTACGACCCGACTGAAAAGCAAAAGGGCGCGAGCAAGACTTCTCGTATTCCAATCAAGATTGTGCCAGCCGAGCGTTTGCCTAAGCCAGATTGGATTCGTGTCAAAGCGGGTTCGCCAACGACGCGTTTCTACGAAATCAAAGATATTTTACGTGCCAATAAATTGGTGACTGTGTGCGAAGAAGCGACTTGCCCGAACATCGGTGAATGCTTTGGTAAAGGTACCGCGACTTTCATGATCATGGGCGATAAATGTACGCGTCGTTGCCCATTTTGTGACGTTGGCCATGGTCGCCCTGATCCGCTAGACGAAAATGAACCACTCAATTTAGCAAAAACGATTGCTGAATTGCGTTTGAGCTATGTGGTGATTACCTCGGTTGATCGCGATGATTTACGTGATGGCGGTGCTGCCCATTTTGCTGAATGCATAAAAAAAATTCGCGAACTGTCACCTTCTACGCGTATCGAAATTTTGACGCCTGATTTCCGTGGTCGCATGGATCGTGCTTTAGAGATTTTGAACATGGCACCACCCGATGTCATGAATCACAATTTAGAAACTGCGCCGCGCCTCTACAAAGAAGCGCGTCCAGGTTCAGATTACGAATATTCTTTAAGCCTGCTCAAACGCTTCAAAGAACAGCATCCGAATGTGCCAACCAAGTCCGGCATCATGGTTGGTCTAGGTGAAACCGATGAAGAGATTTTGCAAGTGATGCGTGATATGCGTGCGCACAATGTCGACATGCTCACCATCGGCCAATATTTAGCACCAAGTGGTCACCACTTACCTGTGCGTCGCTATGTACATCCAGACGTTTTCAAAATGTTTGAAGAAGAAGCCTACAAAATGGGCTTCGCTCATGCAGCGGTAGGTGCAATGGTACGCTCAAGTTATCATGCAGACCAACAAGCGCACGGCGTAGGTACAGAAAAATAATTTGGTATCTGTTTTTAACTTCGAAAAAGCGAGTAGCTTATCCTACTCGCTTTTTTTGTCTTGGAAGTGCTGAAACACGGATTTTCTCTTAGTCCACTTTATCTTTCCGAAGATAATATTTGATATGAGCGTTCCTAGAAATTCAAGGATCACGAATTGAGTTCGACGCTAGGAAGACCATTTTACAACTGGTGAGCTCCTCCTAGCTTCATTGATCATGCTAGCCAAGCATTTCACCAAAACCTGCAGTGACATAGGCTATCGGCTCACTCTTGATCAAAAGTTCGACATTGAGGTTGACACTTTCTTAGACTTCAAAAACTGATTTTTCTAAAACATTGAAGTGAAAAATCTACCATCCCTTCAACACTGCCCCGATTGGAAAACTCATCACGGAGCAAACTAGCGTCACTACCCCGATGTGTCGCTTGGTAAACGTGTTCCAAGGCACTCACCGCACCAAGTGCCTCTGCATGTGGGTGTAGCTTACGTAGGGTCGTCAGAATATCTTCCCGCAGTGACATTTGCTCATAGCTCTTAGGGTGGACGATCATGCCATCCAATCCGAATCGACAGGCTTGAAATCGATTGTAGTTATAAACTAAGTAATCGTCTTCCGCAGGCTCTGGTTCGTTTCTTTCCAATAAATATTTACACAAGGATTGTAAATAGCAAGCCAATGCGGCAGCCCTCTCAATGGTCAATGGAGTATCACATACACGCAGTTCAATCGTGCCGTATTCCGGTTTTGGTCGAATATCCCAATAGAAATCTTTCATGCTCTTAACCACGCCAGTTTGTTCCATTTTTTCAAAATAATCTTTTTCAAAATCAGACCAGTTCAGGAAAAATGGGGCTCTTCCACTTAAAGGAAATGCAAAAACAGAATTCAATCTTGCAGAATTAAAAAGCGTGTCGTGCCCTTGTACGAACGGTGATGAAGCTGATAGTGCAATGAAATGAGGAATGTATCGATTTAAAGAGTGAAGTAAAAACAGTGCTTCATCACCGCTAGTACAGCCGATATGTACATGTTGCCCAAATATCGTGAACTGCTTAGTTAAGTAACCATAAAGTGCGGAAACCTCCTGAAATCGAGGCTTTTTGAAGATGCGCCGGTCCGACCAAATTTGAAATGGGTGTGTGCCGCCGCCGCCAATCCCGATATTTAGTTTGTCGGCCGCCTTCACCAGAATATCGCGCATATTCTTGAGTTCACTGAGTAGGCTACCATGTTCAGTATGAATGCTCGTCGCAATCTCCAACATGCTTTCAGTGACTTCTGGTGTAACCACACCGGGAAATGGATGACGTGACAATAGCTCTAACATATCTGGGCTGGCGGCCATTAAATCAAAGTCAGCCAAATTAATCAGTTGAAGTTCAAGCTCAACTCCCATGGTTAGTGCAGATGATTTCTTGAAGTGTTCCAATGCCATTTTAATTCTCCCGATTTTCAGGTATTTCGTGTGCCCACATGAGGGCTCTTTGTACGACCAGTGGCCCGAATACCTCTAAGGTCAATGCCACTGCTGCCAAAGGCGCAAGCTGATCGACAAAATCGACACCGATGAATCTCGTTTGCTCTAAAACCAAAATGACGAAGGCAGAAATTGGCATGGTCGCTAAACCAACCAAGGCTCCTTTGCGCCAGGAAATACCGCTAACACGAGAAAAAATGCCTATGCCAATCATTTTGCATGATTGCCTCACTATGACAATTGCAAGTCCGAGTCCGATACCTGCTATTACTTGTTTCCATTCAATCGTCGCCGCGATGAAGACGAATAGCATTACCGAGAGTAGATCGCCTAGCGTACCAAATCCACGCTGCGAGGCATTAAGTACAATCTTGCGATGTCTTGTTACCAAGCCAAAGGTCAATGTCGCTAATACAGGAGAGAGCTTTAAGCTATGAGTTAGTGCGACGATGAAGATAATGGAAATCGTAAAAGCGAGCGTGCCATTTTGGGTTAAGCGTTTGGTCATTCGTAAAGCAGCGGGAATAGTTAATCCAAAAAGAACCCCTAAAATCGCTGAAACTACGAGGACTAAGAGCCCATTGTAACTGGCGCCCCATAGATTTCCCGAGGTCTTGAAAATCACCAGCCCGACAACAATTTTGAAGATAAGAACCGCTAGCACGCAGTTCAACACCGACAAATGTAATATCCGCTCAGTCACCTGACCAGAACTTCTTTGTTCATTGACGACGCGTAGAATAGTAGCTGGTGAAGTTGCCATCGAGAGGGCTGCAAGTAAAAGAGCTGTCGTGTTCGGTTGATCGAAAACGGTCGCGACAAAATAGACACTGGCGAAGGTAAGCATCGCTTCAGCCACACTTGATGCTGATAGCCAAAGATTACTTCGCAACCAATGTAAATTAAGTCGATAACCACTTTCAAATAAAATCAAGCCAAACGCAATGTTGGCCATGAGTAGCATGGTCGAAGACTGCGTGACCGGCAACAACCCTAATTGTGATGGTGCGAATGCGAATCCTACCATCGCGTAGGTACTGATTCTTGGAAGTCGCAGCCATTTGTTCGCGAGCTCACCAAACAGCCACGCTAAGAGAATGGTCAAAGGCCATGCCATCTCACTTTGGATCATACTAAGTTCAGTCATGTTAAATGCCCTCTGGTTGAAAAAATAAAAATGAACACAAACCCTTGTTCCAGCTCAATGCTCATGGATACCAATTTGTAGAGTGAAATTTGTGTCGCTTACATCAAGGGAAAATTAATAGGGCAAGTCGTAGTCACGTGAGAATAGTTTGATGCTTTACTTGGTTGATGTTCTTTCTCAAGCGTAAGGCGATTATGTTCCAAACGAATGGAACGCTTACCGACAACATTGTCCGCTCTGAAGTCGCTTTGGCATGAAAAACTAAAGGGATCACTACCCGACAGGTTGAATTGACATACTTCAGGCTGAGCGGTCATGAATTCGTACTCTCGATTATCCTTCGAGATTGAGAATAATTTATAAGACTTCTTTTCTCGGTCTACTGAGAGCCGTGTAAAAACTGTTGCATCAAAACAGCCATCGTAATCGCAGGTCTTACATTGATCTAGACTATAGACTTGTGTTCTAGGAAAAAGTGGCTGGGCGATCGCTTCTTCATCAGTATTATTGAACTGGAAGTAACCGACGACTCCAAGAACACATAAAAGAACGATGTAAATTGCTAATCCTCTCAGGATCTCTCGAAATTTTTTCATGAATACACTTGAGTTTAAAGATGCCATGATAAATCTCCATAATTTGGGCAATCATCACTCGATGATCAAACAGAAAAATTGGGCCAGAAGTTGCACCCGGAGGGTGCTGCTACAATAGTAAATTGTGATGAACGCGTGATTCGTTTTCGTTTCTTGCAAAGCTTAGGGACTACACCGAAATGAGTTTATAAAGATATGTTATTTTCGATTGAACCAACGTAAGCAGGCCATACCTGAAACTGCACCAAATAGGCCCGCAGGCATAAAGGAATCGAATCCAAAATGCCCGACCGCTAGTCCGATAATTAATCCAAGTAATCCACCCACAGCCATTTTTCGCCGTTGTCTCAAAGAACCCTCTCTCGTCATTCTTTTATCACGTGCCGTAGTTTGTTTCGTAATGGCATCGCCCATTATTCCATTGGTAATCTCGTCGACTCGTTTTTCGTCCATAGCTAATTGCAACCTCTGTGTGATAAATGAAGAATTTTTTTTGATCAAACGATCGCAGATGGTCCCAATAGGGTTGCTCACTCAAACAGTCGCACCGCGATTAGCAAGCAACTACCAAAAAGAAAAGAAGCACCTCCGATTAACTTGAGATGGCGATTTGCATACGGTACAAATTTTTGTGCAAACCGTTGGTGCAAACGCCAAGGCGTCAGCGTCATAAGAAACGTAGTTCCAACCAAGCCCCAACCTACATACTCGACACATGTCGCGAATAGCATGGCAGTGCTGTAGTAAATTAAGGCGCCTCCGATGAGAGTCCTCAACATCAACTCAAGGTAATGTCGCTTCGCGGTTTGAGCAAATCCAAGCAAAAATCGAGCGGCTAAATGCGGTTTACCGATAGAAAGCAAGCCCAGCCCGATAAGATAGGCACTGGTGAAAAGAATGATGGCTAAAGAGAGGCTACTTAAGGTCCACATATTTGTTCTCTTTTCGTGAAAGTGACTTATCACAGGAGCGCAAAAACCAGAATCGCAATCATGGTCGGCAATAAGGCCCCGATGAACAAGCCACCTGCGCCGATCGTTCGATCTGCGAATCCATTTTTCAGTAATGCAGCGCCCGCAGGATTGGGAGCGTTAGCGATAATGGTCAGTCCGCCACCTGCCACCGCTCCCGCAACTAAACTATATTTAGCCTGATCTGAAATTCCCGTAATTAGTGAACCAAGATAGGTCAAAGCGGCATTGTCTGTTACGGCAGTTAAGGCGGTTGCCCCAACAAAAAGAACTTCTGGAGCAAGATTCGTGATCACAGGCTGTAGCCACCATTGCTGCAATCCACCAAGTACCACTAATCCTGCGAGGAAAAAAGCGACCAATAAGGCTTCTTTCAGAATCAGAGGATTTTGATGACGCTCGTAGGCTTGAGTAATCCCTAAGAACATCAGAAATAGGCCGAGGAAGGCCACTGGATGGTGAGCGAGAAGGACGACACTAATCAAAAAGAGCACATGTACGGCAATTAAAATGGTCGGTGCACGCAGTCTTGCGAATCCGCCACTTACCTGATCTTGCTCCGACAAATGCGGCCTCAGCACGAACACCGCTATGGTGGCATTTATTACTACTGCGATGGCTGCTTTCCAGCCGAAGGTCGCGAACATAAACTCGGAGTTCCAATTCCAAGTGTCGGCAACCATTAGGACGGGCGGAGCCGCGAATGAAGTCAATGTACCACCAATCGACACATTGACGAATAAGACGCCCAAAGCAAAATATTTCAAGGGCTCTGGTACCGCTGTACGAAACACTTGGGGAGCGAGCATGAGTGCGGCGATTGTCATCGCAGCTGGTTCGGTAATGGCAGATCCCAGAAGTGGGATAGCGGCGAATCCTAGCCACGCTTTCGCCATGGAGCGTCGAATTGGAATTAACTTCGTCATTAAATCAATGGAGAACAGCACTAGTTCCAAAATCGGGCGTGAGGCGGCGACCACCATTACAACGAAGACGAACAAGGGTTCGGTGTATTGGCGTGACTCGACATAGTCGAGCGCATTTCGCCCTCCGCTCAGTACTGCCATACAAAATATCAAGACGATGGCCCAAAAGCCGAAAATAACTTCAACTTCGCCCAACAAATGGAACAAG
>CALKVB010000121.1 GCA_937996605.1 uncultured Oxalobacteraceae bacterium
ATCAATTGCCGCATAAAATCATTCAAACTACTTTAATGAGCTTCCTCAGTATATTGATCGTGTCTGCATTCAGTTTGCTATCAACGTCTTCATACGCCGAGGGAAAAGCAAAAAGTGCTTCAGATACAAATTTGGTTAATCTTGAAAAGTCTGTGGTCAAGGTTTTTTCGACACTACGTGGTCCAGATCCATTTAAGCCTTGGTCAAAAGCAGCACCTCAAGAAGTAACGGGCTCAGGTGTGGTGATAGAAGGAAAACGTATTCTGACTAACGCACATGTAGTTGAATATGCGAGTCAAGTACAGGTGCAGAATGGGCAAGATGGTAACAAAGTTGGTGCCCGTGTGATTGCAATTGCACGAGGTATGGATCTTGCACTGTTGGAGCTTGAAGAGACTAGCTTCTTTGATACCCATTTGGCGGTTGCCCGCAGCAACAAATTACCAGAAATTACCGATGCAGTTTTTGCCTATGGTTATCCAACTGGTGGTAACTCTCTCTCCATTACAAAGGGTATCGTTTCGCGTATCGAATTTGTTGATTATGATGGTGCAGTCAGTGGTTTGAGGATTCAAGTTGACGCGGCGATCAATCCTGGTAATAGCGGCGGCCCAGTGATCGCTGGCGATAAGATGATAGGTCTTGCATTTTCTGGATTGATGAATGCACAGAATATTGGCTACATCATTCCAAATGAAGAAATTGAACTCTTTTTGAACGATGTTGCTGACGGTAAGTACAGTGGTAAACCGATTCTACTCGACGTCACCCAGACTTTTGAAAATCCCGTTTTGCGTGACTTTCTTAAACTCGACAAGAGTGTTGAAGGCTGTATCGTGCATGCACCATATAATGTAGGTACGCCACCGGTATTAAAAGAATGGGATGTCATTACTCACATAGGCGACACACCCATTGACAATCAATGCATGGTAAAACTCAAGCCCAATGTGCGAGTGATGTTTAAGTACAAAGTTCAACAAATTGCAGCGAAAGGCTTGCTGCCATTGACTGTTGTACGTGCAGGTAAAACGATGAAGTTACAAGCACCTGTATATGCGGGGCGACCACATCTTATCTCTGATTTGCAAGGTGGTTATCCATCCTATTTCATCCTTGGTCCCATCGTATTTTCTCGAGCAACGATTGAGTACCTAAGTTTTATTGGGAATAATGCTCCAGCATTGAATGGATATGCTTATAACGCGAGCCCTCTAGTTACTTTGCGTGGTGAGATGCCTAGTAAAGAACGTGAGGAGTTGGTCGTAGTCGCTTCGCCATTTTTTCCCCATAAATTAGTGACGGGCTATAGCAATCGTTTTGGAGCCGTAATTTATTCAATTAATGACATTCCAATTCGCAGCTTAAAACATTTAGTTGAAGTGTTGCGTGACCTGAAAGATGAATTGATTGTGATTCATTATGATCAGCGCTGGGGAGAAACGATGGTGTTGCCACGTAAGGCGATGATACTTGAGACGGAAGCTGTCCTGTCTGATAATGGCATACGTTCACAAGGTTCGCCGGATATGATGGCCGTGTGGGAAAAGAAGTGATTTAAGGCTTGGTAATTAAGGCTCAATCACGCTGCACTCGAGTAAGTCTCGTTTGACGTTTTTCGGCTCATTTTGAAATCCAATTCTTCGCAAGCGATGGTAGATAAACGCCACCAGAATAGTTAGTTATTTTGGTGGCGTTTATGATTGATGCAGGGAGTTCAATTAGTTAATTGAATTCGATCTGCATCAAGAAATAGCGAGGAATGCCAAATTTTTTTCCCATCGCCTCGGGGCGGATCTTGAGGGGATCAAATTCGCTGTAGCGCAAAGTGCCTTGTTTTCCTTTATATGGCATGATGAAACTGAGAAAGTTGAATTCTTTGCTAACGTCAACTTCAAGTTCTTCTTCACCATCTTGCGCGCTCTTCAAGATGAAATCTTGCTGCTCGGCTTTAACTGGAAATTGTCTAGAAAATCCAAAGCCGAGGAAACGAAAATCTAAGCGTACTTTGTTTTGTAATGTGCGCTGAGCTAAAACATTGAAGCTAAATTCTTGTTCTTTAATTTTGAAGAATTCATCTTCTTTGGAATCAAAAATCTGTTGACGTTTTTGTGGTTTTCCTTCGATGAATTCTTGCACATATAGTTTGAAATTCTTCCCCCATAATCCTTTGCCGGAGAACTTTACTTTCGCAATCTGTACGTCTTGAAAGCGATATAGATTCATTAAATCTTCATTATCGATTTGACTTACCGAACTAAAACGAATCTCAGATTTATTGTTGGCATTCGGTGCTGCAAAACAAAGACTACTGCTACAAGTAATTATGAATCCGAGGAGGATGAGATAAATGCGGTTCATGTTGGGCCTTTCTGATTATGGAATGAGGAGAACTGATTGTGAATCTTAAACTTTTTAGTAGGGTGAGGAAAGCAAGTTTTCTAGGTAAGAATGTCGTAGTGTTTAGTAATATGATTCCCATTGAATTAACATTCATTTATGATTCGACTTCTAAGATCCAGGAGAACCTATGAGTAATAAGACCGTGAATTCACCTAGCTTAAGCATGTCAGCGACGACCAAAATTTTAGTTGTGGTATTTACACTTAACTTAATCGTCGAACGCATTGCCCAACTGTCTCAGGCGATAGGCCAAAGGTCGCCAACATAGCTTCCGTAAACGCCACCGATCTAGTCCCCGATATCAAATCGTTCAGGGCATCCGTGATCGCTTTACGGT
>CALKVB010000122.1 GCA_937996605.1 uncultured Oxalobacteraceae bacterium
ACCTTTATTATTCGCATCCAATGAAGCAGATGGAAGCATACCGATAGAGCCCGTCAGCATCGCTGCTGCATCTGACAAGATATCACCAAACATATTCCCGGTTACGATCACATCGAACTTTTTCGGTGCTCTTACCAACTGCATCGCAGCATTGTCTACATACATATGATCTAGAGCGACATCTGGATATTCTTTGTGGACATCGATCACAATATCTTTCCAGAACTGGAAAGTTTCTAAAACATTCGCTTTATCGACACTGGTCAAACGCTTACCGCGTTTTTGTGCAGCTTGAAATGCGACATGGGCGATACGACGAACTTCACCTTCCGCATAGCGCATCGTATCAAAACCTTCACGCTGCCCTTTAAAAGGGCCATCAGGGCATTCACGAACACCGCGAGGTTGACCAAAATAAATATCACCAGTCAGTTCACGAATAATCAAAATATCGAGGCCAGAAACTACCTCAGGCTTTAGCGTAGAAGCTCCCGCCAATTCTGGATAAAGAATTGCAGGTCTAAAATTCGCAAAGAGGTTCAGATTCTTACGCAAACCGAGAATCGCTTGCTCAGGGCGCAAAGCGCGCTCAAGCGTGTCATATTTCCAATCACCAACAGAACCAAAAAGAACTGCATCGGCATCTAATGCCAACTTTAGCGTTGCCTCTGGAAGCGGGTGACCACTCACCTCATATCCTGCACCGCCCACAGGTGCAAATTCCATTTCAAACGACTCACCTAAAGCCTTTAATACTTTGACTGCTTGAGCAACTATCTCTGGGCCGATGCCGTCACCGGGCAATACTGCGATTTTCATGCGAATAATTTTCTAAATAATTTATATTGTTTTCGCCAACCATGGCTGTGCTTGAATATGCTTCTGTTCGAATGCACGAATCTTTTCCGCGTGCACCAAGGTCAAACCGATATCATCTAAGCCATTGAGCAAACAGTACTTACGGAATGGATCAACATCAAATTGCAACGATAATGCACCGTCATTGGTTGACACGGTTTGCTGCTCAAGATTCACGATTAAGCGCGCGCCGATATTCGCCTGAACAAACTGAAATAAATTCTCAACCGCATCTTCATCGAGACGAATCGGCAGCAAACCGTTCTTAAAACAGTTATTGAAAAAGATGTCTGCAAAACTCGGCGCAATCACCGCGCGAAAACCATATTGCTCTAACGCCCATGGTGCATGCTCGCGGGACGAGCCACAGCCAAAGTTTTTTCGAGTCAGAAGAATGGAGGCACCTGCATATCGATCTTGATTCAGCACGAAATCTGGATTCAACGGGCGCTTAGAATTATCCATTCCAGGCTCACCGTGATCAAGGTAACGCCACTCATCAAATAAATTGGGACCAAATCCACTACGACGAATCGATTTCAAAAACTGCTTAGGAATAATGGCATCTGTATCGACGTTCGCGCGATCAAGCGGCGCGACTAAACCGTCCAATAAAGTAAATTTTTCCATTGCTATTTTTTTCCAGCAGTTTCAACGACCTCACCCACTTTTTTGACGTCTTTACCGATACCTTGAATCGTATTACACGCAGTCAAAGTGCAAAGCGCAAGCATCAATACAATCATCTTTTTCATATTCACTCCTAATCATTCTCATTCAATACTTCAAACATCTTCACCTCGAAAATTCACTTTGAAAAACAAGTGTTCTCAAAATGTACGGACATCAACGAAATGCCCAGTGATACCGGCTGCTGCAGCCATTGCAGGGGAAACCAAATGAGTGCGACCACCCTGCCCCTGACGCCCTTCAAAGTTACGATTCGATGTGGAAGCACAGCGCTCTCCAGGATCAAGACGATCCGCATTCATCGCCAAGCACATCGAACAACCCGGTTCGCGCCATTCAAAACCGGCAGCCACAAAAATTTTATCCAAACCTTCTCGTTCCGCTTGAGCTTTCACCAAACCAGAACCGGGAACGACCATCGCCAACTTAACGCTGGCAGCACGTTGCCGACCATTGACTACCGCGGCTGCAGCGCGCAAATCTTCGATACGAGAATTTGTACAAGAGCCAATAAATACCTTGTCTATCTTAATTTCTTGCACAGGCAAATTAGGAGGCAAATCCATGTAGGTGAGTGCCTTCACGATTGCGTCACGTTTTACTGGATCTGCTTCATGCTGGGGGTCTGGAGTCAATCCATCAATCGCAACCACCATTTCTGGCGAAGTACCCCAAGTCACTTGAGGCTGAATCTCACTTGCATCTAGATTAATGACCGTATCAAACTGTGCGCCTTCATCGCTATGCAAGGTCTGCCAATACGCGACAGCAGCATCCCACTCAGCGCCAGTTGGAGAAAAAGGCCTTCCTTTAACATACTCGATGGTGGTTTGATCAACAGCAATCATTCCTGCTCGCGCACCAGCTTCGATCGCCATATTGCAAACAGTCATACGTCCTTCCATGGACAGTTCACGAATCGCTTGGCCAGCAAACTCAATTGCATATCCAGTACCGCCTGCAGTACCGATCTTACCAATGATTGCCAAAACAATGTCTTTTGCTGTCACACCGCTTGGTGTCACACCATCAACTTTAATCAACATTGATTTTGATTTCTTAGCAATCAAAGTTTGTGTCGCAAGCACATGTTCAACCTCCGACGTTCCAATGCCGTGCGCTAAACAAGCGAAAGCGCCATGCGTCGAGGTATGTGAGTCGCCGCAAACCACGGTCATTCCGGGCAATGTTGCCCCTTGCTCAGGACCAATCACATGCACGATTCCTTGGCGCAAATCATTCATACCAAAGTAGGTCAAGCCATAGGTTTTTGCATTCGCATCGAGGGTTTCGACTTGCAGTCTCGACGTTGGATCATCAATACCATTGGCACGATTAGTCGTCGGAACATTATGATCAGCTACAACCAAATTAGCTGATATGCGCCACGGTTGGCGCCCCGCTATTTTAAGCCCTTCAAACGCTTGCGGGCTAGTCACTTCATGTAGCAAATGCCGATCAATATAAATGATGGCCGTTCCATCATCTTCAGAGTGTACGAGATGCGATTCCCAAAGTTTGTCGTAAAGCGTTTTGGACATATGCAGAGACCTGATGGTAAAAAAACGATAAGCTAAAATCCGAGCTTTCGATTATGCCACAATTGTGCGCTGCAAAACCGATCAGGACGGTTTTTTTCAACAAGGAAATGCCGAATAAAAACCTGATAAAACGCATTAAACTAAATATTAATTGGCATTTTTCCTAGAAGAGACAAAAATTCCAACTAATATTTCGACTCAATATTTTCAAAATAACAATCAAGACTTACTCACTTGTTACCTTAACGTCTGCACATTGCGCACGGTGACGTAAGGCATGGTCCATGAGCACTAAGGCTAACATTGCCTCAGCAATAGGCGTCGCTCGAATGCCGACACAGGGATCATGGCGACCAAAAGTCTCTACTTGAACGGAATTACCGTCCTTATCGATAGAGCGGCGAGGAACGCGAATTGATGACGTAGGCTTAATAGCCATCGCAACACGAATCTCTTGTCCCGTTGAAATTCCACCTAAAATTCCACCCGCGTTATTTCCAACGAAACCTTCTGGGGTAATTTCATCGCCATGCACAGAGCCTCGTTGCGCGACCGAGGCAAAGCCGGCGCCAATCTCAACGCCTTTTACAGCATTAATTCCCATCATCGCGTAAGCGATTTCTGCATCCAGTTTGTCATAAATAGATCGGAA
>CALKVB010000123.1 GCA_937996605.1 uncultured Oxalobacteraceae bacterium
TCGCTATCACTAAAGCTCACAATCACATTGGCTTAAAGCGCCAAGCATAAGCCTGACTCACTTTTAAGGTTTCTTTAATGCCTCTCAGCTCAACACTGACTTTACCTAATTCATCGCGATGTGCTTTGGCTATCGCATCCGCACGAACCACTGTCCCACGATGAATCTGCCAATACAAATCAGGGTCTAAACCATCAATAATTTCTTTCAATGGCTTACGCACATGCGCTTCATCTTCGGCAGTAACAACCCGCGTATATTTTTCATCTGAAGTGAAGAACAAAACTTTTTCGATAGGGAACATCTTAATGGTGTCGCCGACGCTAGCGCTAATCCAACGAATGCGCTCTGCGGCGGGCACACGAAGGCGTTTATCGAGTTCTTGCATTAACTGACTCAGATCACTAGGTGCAGATTTCGTATTGATACGTTCCTTCAATCGTGCGATCGCGTCTTTTAATCGATCTTGCATAATCGGCTTAAGCAAATAATCAATCGCACCTGCGGCAAAGGCTTCCAATGCATGATTGTCGTAAGCAGTGGTGAACACTACCTGACAACGCCCCTTGGTGGCGTTCGCCACGTCTAAGCCTGTCATTCCTGGCATACGAATATCAAGAAATGCAATCGCCGGTTGATGTTGTTGAATCGCTTCTAAAGCATCCGCACCGTGTTCTGCTTCCGCAACTATCTGCAGTTCTGGCCAAGTCTCGGCCAACATACGGCGAAGGTCTTTACGTGGCAAATCTTCATCATCGGCAATAATCGCTGTCACCATAATAATTCTTTCTAGCTCAAGTTAATCAGTGTTAAGTCATTAACGGTAAGACGATGATGGCAGCAACACCACCTTCGGGTCTGGCCTTCAGCGTCAAACTAGCGCGTGCGCCGTACATCGACTCCAAGCGTTCTCGAATGTTCGCAAGTCCTATCCCCGAGCCCGAAGTAGTACCACCAAAGCCAACCCCATCGTCTGCGACACATACTTCTAGTTTTTCTTCATCCTCCGCATCGAAATAGCGTGCGGTAATCGTGATATTAGCGGGTCCAATTTTTGGCTCAACTCCATGCTTGATCGCGTTCTCAACCAATGAAATTAACATCAAGGGCGGGAATACTGCATCCTTCACTTCTGATTCAATATTAAAACTCAAGCGCGGGATACGGGCTTGCATCAAACTCAAGTAGGCACGCGCCGTTTCTAACTGTTTCGCGAGATGACCATGTTCGGTACCGCCATCGCCTCGCATTTGCGGAATGGTAGAGCGTAAATAGTCGACCAGATGATCAACGATAGCAGTAGCACGCAAGGGTTCAGTCAAAATTGCAGATCGAACACCTGCCAATGTATTGAATAAAAAGTGTGGTTCAACCTGCGCCACCAGTACGGACAATTTCAATTCAGCTTCGCGCCTTGCGTTTTGTGCGCGTTCTAATTCTTGCTTCCGTAAGGCCTCAGCCAGACGTTTGCGTTGCCGAAAATAAACCAGTAAATCGAAAAAACTACCCCAATAAAAACCAGCCACTGTCATTGGTAACCAAGCGAGTATGGTAATCACCAAATTAAATACCGGACCACGCGCTTTGTCGCGCTCCGCTCTAGCTGCTTTTAAAATCTTTTCATTTTCTTCGAGTATGCGCTTACGCTCTTGCTCTTTCAGGCTCAAGGAATCTGTGTTCGCATCACCAGGTGTCTTCGCGACTTGAGCCTGTGGAATTGGCTTACTCTTTCCAACTAATTCATTCGCAACCGCATGTATACCAACACCGATCGCCATACTCAACAGTAAGCCTACGACTAAAGAAGAGGAAATCAAAATGCCTTCTTTGCGCTCACCATAATTTTGTTGGCGTACCCAAACGGCCATTCCTTGGCCTATCGTGAACAGGCCCGTGCCAAACACAAAGAAGGGCAAAGTCCAACGAAAGAAGTCGGCGATACTGTCTTGGGTTAAAAAGGTGATGATCGCTATCATCAGCAACAATGCGCCCAAAGTTCCGCCAAACGCCAAGGTTCGATGGCGATACCAGGTCCGTGAAAACACAGGAAAATTACGGTAACGATTCAGCCAAGTATCACTTTGTATCGATACTTCGGATGGTAAGGCTTGCTCCGATACGGCGGACTCAATGGGTTGAGTGTTAGAACTCATGACAACTCCTTCTTAACATGTCGACACTGTACCAAGAACGAAGTCAAACAGGAAAGCATGCGACCAAATTCGATGATCGAAGATGAAATGGGATAAAACAGGGATGAAGGCGAAGCCGCTTACTCAGATGGTGATGCGTCAGCGTTGGAAGTCGGTTCAACTGGACTGACCTCTAGCTCCGTGGCTTTTTGCTTACTTCGGCTCTGTGTGGCGATACGCAAAATCGTATTACGAATCGACATCAGCACCGCCACCGCATTAAATGGTTTAACAATGAAACCCACTACACCACGGCTTTGTGCAGCTTGAATGGTTTCAGCATCAATCTTCGCGGAGACTAAAAATATCAGGGCTTTGGGAAGTTGGGTACGCAAATTATCGAGCAGCGCCAAACCCGCTTGGTCGGGTTCACCGATATCAACACAAACGATTTGAGGCTGTAATTTAACCATGCGAGCCACATTGGTGGCGCTATGATTGCCATCTCCGACCACCTCGTGGCCACCGTTGTTCAAGACCGTTGCCAACAAATTTCGGGCGACCGCTTGATTATCCAAAATATAGGCTCTGAGCATGGAACACTTCTTAGGTTTGATCGAGACAGCAACACACTACCCAAACATCATAAAGTAAAAATATTGTCTTGTGCCAACATATTAAGCGTATTTGACTTTAGCTCAAGCGAGGACGATCTGTTCTACAACACTTTCAGAACGCACCATTGCACCTAGCTTAGCGACCAGTCACAGGTTTGGCATTTTTGACATAACGACTCATCCACTGATCTTGCTCCCAGAGCATGTGCAAAATTGATTCTCGAGCACGATAAATATGACTCTCATTTGGTAACATCACCAAGCGCGTGGGTGTACCTAAACCCGCTAGTGCTTGGTACATCCTTTCACTTTGCAAAGGAAAAGTACCTGGATTATTGTCATCTTCACCGTGAATTAAAAGCAAGGGTTCATCAATTTCATCGGCAAAATGAAAAGGAGACATGTCGAGATAGGTTTCTTTGGCACGCCAGTAAGTCCGGTCTTCGGATTGAAAACCGAACGGAGTTAAAGTACGGTTATAGGCCCCCGAACGAGCAATGCCGGCACGGAAAAGATTCGTGTGGGCCAGTAAATTGGCTGCCATAAATGCGCCATAACTATGTCCCCCAATCGCGATACGGGAACGATCTGCCACGCCCAGTTTGACAACCTCATCAACAGCCGCTTCAGCATCCATTTTCAGCTGTTCAATAAACGTATCATTTGGCTCACGGCGACCCTCACCGATAATCGGCATCGTTGGACCATCCAAAACGGTGTAACCACGCGCCAACATTACCATCGGCCCCTGTACATTAATCCGATTAAATCGGTATGGAGAACCGCTAACTTGGCTCGCAGCTTCGGCAGATTTGAATTCACGAGGATAAGCCCACATTAACATAGGGCGCGGCCCATCGCGTTTAGGGTCATAACCCGGTGGCAAATATAAGGTGGCACTGAGTTCTACGCCGTCATCGCGCTGATAACGTAGGCTCTTCTTTTGCACGCCACGCAGTTGTGGGGTGGGATGAGGAAAGGCGGTCAAGGCTACCGCTTGCACCGAGGGCGCTGCGGTCAAATTACGAATAAACAAATTAGGACGTTCTTCGAGAGATTCGCGGCTTGTGATAATTTGGGTTCCATACTCATCAAGTATACCTAAGACCTCTTCATAATAAGGTGCCTTCGAACGCCACAAGCGGGTTATCTTCTCAGAGGCAAGATGAAATTTGTCGAGGAAAGGCCGATCTCCTTCGGGACTGGCACCGGTTCCTGTTAAAAACATAAATTGACCGTCTGGTGTGGTACGAATTACCGAACGCCCAAATTGATTCAAACTCATCACGGGTACGCCGGGATTCGCATATTGGTCTTCTGTTTTACGACTAAAAAACAATTCTGGCTTTATCGACGCCGCACCCGGATGGATTCGCCAAGTTCGCGTATCACGGGTCTTTGCCCAAGTCTCCGTGACCAAGGCCAAATTATCATTACCCCATTGCACCGAGCTAAACCGCCATGGCAATTCAATCAATTTTTGCGGCGCTGTATTAAATGGCGCGGCTTGTTGCAGCATCACATCATGCACCCGTGAATGCACTTCGGGATCTCCGCCTTCTTGTGCCTCCAACCAATACAAGCTTGCGGGTTCATCATTACGCCAAGCGAAGCCACGTGGTCCAGCTTGTACGGCATCAATTCCATTGGGAATACGTTCGCGTAAAGCTTGTTCAGCAATCGTTTTTACTTTCTTCCCTTGAATCGTCCAAACTTCTACCGACTGGGCAAAACGCTCCATCGGGACTTGATAAGAATACGGACGACGCAATTGCGTGGTGAGAACTAACTTGCCATCGGGTGAGGCAAGGGCACGGCTTAACACCATATTTGGCCCGAAACGGCGCACGCTACCATTCACATTCACGACTGCAAGCTGGGTTTGCAATTGCCAATCGAACATATCGGCGTCACGTGAGGTCTTCAGCAAATCCTGATAGGTGCGATTTTGACTCAATTTGCCACCACGAGACTCCTGTGTCGCTGGGCCATCTGGGACGCTCAAATTAAATGGCATCGCTTTTTGTGCTCGAGGTAAAAGACGTACCAATAACTCTTCTGAACCATTCAGCCATGAAAAGCCGGCACCAGTCGTGGCATTCAATCGTTCATGTATCAATCGACGCGCTTGCGCCTCTTCAACATCCAACAACCATAGTTCAACCCCACTTTTTCCCCAAACCGAGAAAGCAACCCAATCCTCATCCTCAGACCAAACGGTGTCTGCAATTTTTACTTTGGCTGGCAAACCTTGGACTTTGCGCATCTTGCCTGTACTTAAATTCAATAAACTTAAGCCATCACTAAAATTGACTCGACTCGCGGCACGCATTTTGGGGTTAAGACGCAAACCTGCTAGCCGTAATTCTGGTTGAGAAACCTCGGCGATACTTGGTAAGTTCGGTAAGCTGATCAGTAAAGCGGTCTTATTTTGCGGCCCCAGTTTAAATTCTGGCCCCCGCGGTGCATCGACCAAGGCTTGCAGCTCAGGGGGAGGAAGCTGATACTTCCCATCGACGGCTTGACTCGGTGTAGCATAAACAACGGCAACAGCCATCGCTGCTGTCATCACAAATTTTAGGTAGGCAGTAAGTTGCCGATTCACGGATATCACAGATAGTTGCAACATTGTATGATCACTCGCCGGGCAGAAATGTCGAATTATTTTAAGAAACTCTGACTGTTCCTGACATAAGAGATAGGAAAACGCGATTGTACGCCAAGGCCAAGGCGACAGCACGTACACACGTATCAAACATACTTTAATTATTAAAACAATATTGTCATTGCTAAGCACAAGGATTTTGTGGCATCTGCGACAGTAGCAGGCTTTGCCTGCGGTATATCAGTTAGACTAACATTACTTTTATCCTAGTTACTTGCATCGCACCATTATGGCTGAACTAAATCACGAGCAAATCGCCCAACGTTTGCAGCACCTGACTGAGCTCAGTGTGGAGCTAAATGGCATCAAGGATATTAATGCGCTGCTCGAGCGCATTTTACAAACAGCAAAGAGCTTAACAGGGGCCGATGGTGGCACCCTATATCGACTCAGCGACGATAAGAAGCAATTGAAATTTGATATGGCGATTAACGATACGCTGAATATGCACTTCGGAGGATCACATCCGCAGGCAAATAATATGCATTCGATTCCCTTATTTGACGAGCATGGTAGCCAAAATTTGAACGCGGTTGTCGCCTTCGCGGCAAATCTCAAACAATCGGTAAATATTGAACATGTCTATCAAACGCCACTGTTCAATTTTTCGGGCATGCGCAAGTTCGATGAAGAAAATAACTATCATTGCCAGTCACTATTGACCGTCCCTATGCTGGACCATGAATCTGAACTCATCGGCGTGCTACAACTGATTAACAAGATCTCCCCAGAATCTCAAAAAATTGAACCTTTCTCGCCTACTGATCAAGGGTTCATTGAAGCCTTAGCGTCTCAAGCAGCAATCGCCTTAAGTACCCAGGAATTGATTTTTCAACTCGAGAATTTGTTTGAGTCTTTAGTTAATTTGATCAATATTGGGATTGATGAAAAATCTCCCAACACGGGGCGTCACTGCCAACACGTTCCCGAATTGACAATGATGCTGGCTGAGGCCGCACATCGTCACCAGGAAGGCGAGCTGAAGTCGTTCAAAATGACGGACCGTGATCGTCGAGAGTTATGGCTTGCCGGTCTGTTACATGACTGCGGAAAAATCACGACCCCAGTACATGTGATTGAAAAATCTACCAAACTTGAAACTATTTTCGATCGCATCCATTTGATCGATGCACGCTTCGAAATTTTACGCCGTGATCTAGAAATTGCTTATTTGAAGGCGGGCGACCATAGCAGCCAAAGTCAAGCAAAGTATGAACAAGACCTAGCTGAGCTCGAAAGCGATCGTGCCTTCTTGAGACATGCTAATGTCGGCGGTGAACGCATGAGTGATGCGGATCAAGAGCGAGTGCGACAAATTGCACGACGGACGTGGATTGACAACCGTGGTAGTTCACAGCATTTGCTCAACCCCGAAGAAACAGAAAATTTAACCATCAAAGCAGGTACGCTAACGGGTGAAGAACGTAAGATTATCAATAATCATATTGCCGTTACGATACGCATGCTAGAGGCCTTGCCGTGGCCGAAACATCTACGAAATGTGCCCGAATATGCCGGCGGCCACCATGAACGTATGGACGGCAAAGGTTACCCACGCGGACTGACTCGTGATCAAATGTCAGTACAGGCACGGATCATGGCGATTGCTGATATCTTTGAGGCCTTGTCAGCGAAAGATCGCCCCTACAAAACGGGAAAAACCCTGACTGAATCGCTCCATATTCTCGGACAATTTAGCCTAAACGGACATATCGATCCTGAACTCTTCCGTGTATTCGTCAAAGAAAAAGTGTATTTGGAATACGCTAAGAAATTTATGGACGAATCACAAATTGATGCTGTCGATGAGAGCAAAATTCCAGGCTATATGCCGTCGTCACCAACCACGTAAAGTTCAACTTTGGCGATGAAATCATCACTACGTTTTGTTCAAGTTTTTACTTTACTCATCGCTCTACTTGCTAGCTTTGAAATTTTATGGCCGCGCCATCTTCTCAATCTCGATGGCAAATTTTCTGATTGGATGGTCAAACTACACGCTGAAAAACTCCAAGCCGACCCGGATATTGTTATCCTCAATATCGATGACCGTAGTTTGACCCAAATGGAAGACAAGATAGGGCGCTGGCCTTGGCCACGGTCTGTGTATGGCGAAGTGGTCGATGCACTATTAAGACAGCAACCCAAAGCAATCGTATTCGATCTAACTTTCAACGAACGTGACAAAGATAGACCTGATAGTGATCAACTGTTTAATGATGCAATTCGAAATCAGCAGCACATCTTTTTCCCTTATATCTTGCGAGAACTTGATCAAGCTGCGTACATCGGTAAGCTAGAAAAGTTTCAAACACCACTCGGTCTGATTAAAACCCAACACGCCGATGAGTTTGCAGCGGCTGCATTTTTATTACCTCTAGCGATTGAACCTGAACAATGGCGGGTAGGTACCGTCAATTTTCTTGAAGATGCAGATGGCGTTGGCCGACGTTACGCGCTCTACACCAATCTCAGTGGGTGGTTAATACCCTCATTACCGGCAAGGGTCGCGCAAGATTTGGGGTTTTCTGTACCACAACAATCCGATCTATTATTGAATTGGCGCGGCACGCGCAATCCTTACCAAGTGATTTCTTTTACCGATGTCTACAATGATATTGATCGCGAAAAACCGACTCGACCCGCTCAAGAATTTCATAACAAGATTGTGATTATTGGAGCCGACGCATCTTCGCTGCATGACTTACGTGTAACACCGATCGATAGTCAATATTGGGGCTCCAATATGTTAGCGATGACGATTGATAATCTCAAAAACCAACAATTTATCAAGCCTAGCCCGACATGGCCCTTATTGCTGGCCACACTGGTAATGATCTCGGCAATTTATACTTGTTTCTTACACCGAATTAACGCAATTTACCCAGCCTTAGCGCTGGCCATGCTGACACCATTAAGCATTGCTTTAAGTTATTTTGCGCTGACGCGCGGAATCCTGATTCATGTGTTAATTCCAATTATTTTTGTTTGGATTTACTATTTTTCTTTAGCACTTCGTGAGTATTGGATTGTGCATCGCTCCTATCAAGCTACCATCAAAGAATTCGGTCGCTATGTTAATCCGCATGTGGTGAAGGAGTGGGTTGCGAGAGAGGGCTCAGAGCATGTTGGTGAAAAAGCAGAAAGTCGTGAAATCACGGTGTTATTTTCAGATATCCGTGGTTTTACATCACTTTCTGAAAGTCGAACGCCAGAACAAATTGTTGATTTACTCAACCGTTATTTCAGCTTGCAAGTTGAAGTCATTTTTCGCTACAACGGCACAATTGATAAATTCATTGGCGATTGCATCATGGCCTTTTGGGGTGCGCCCTTAGACAATCCTCAACACGCACTCGATGCGGTAAGAGCTGCGGTAGAGATGTCAGAAGTTTTAGAGAAATTTAAACAAGAACTAGGCGATCTTTCGGCAGACTTCGACGTCGGTATTGGCCTGCATTCTGGCCCCGCCGTAGTGGGCTCAATCGGTTCCTCAGAACGAAAAGAATTTACAGCAATCGGCGACACCGTCAATCTTGCCAGCCGTATTGAAGGCCTGACCAAAGGGGTATCACGGATTTTAGTGTCAAAGGAAACCATGTTGCTATGCGGCGACGCGCTTGACTTTGAAGCCTTTGGCTCCTATAAGGTGAAAGGTCGAGAACAAGAAGTTGAACTATTTGCCCCTAATCCAAGGAAGCTAACATGAAGCACGTCATTACTCCCTTATTCCTCGCCAGCACTATGCTGACTTTACATGGCGCTGCAATCGCGCAAAATCAAGCCACAGTAGTGCGCAGCACCGATCTCAAAGCAAAGCCATTTAGCGATGCTGAAACACTCAAAACGCTGAAGGAAAGCGAGAAACTCAGCGTGCTTTCCCGCAAAGCGAGTTGGACCGAGGTCAAATCGCTGGATACATCGGGTTGGGTCAAAATGTTAAGTCTGCGTTTTGATGATCAGGGTACGAAATCGTTTAACTTAACTGAAACTGTGATCTCAGGTGCCAGCCTGCAAAAGGGTAGCAATAGCGGAAGTACCACCACAACTGCGGTCAAAGGATGGGACAAAAACGATTTCAAAAATTTGAGTCCTAATATGGAAAAACTACAAAAGATGCAAGCGCTCAGCGTCAGCAAACCTGATGCTAAAGCTTTTGCGAGCCAAGTTAATCTAGCTGACCAAGAACAAGCTTATCTCAAAGCTGAAGGAGAGAAATAATGTTACGGCCCTCATCCTTGCTGCTGGCATTAAGTCTTGCGATGAGCAACGCTTTTGCCTCTCCCGAACCTCAATTTAAGCTTGATTTGAACATCAATAAGCTTTTCAAATCAGCCAGCGACGGCGCCAAGGCGTTCAAAGAAGTGTCCGAAGCAGATGAAATCGCGCTTGGGCAGGACGTTGCTGCCAACCTATTAAGCCTCGGCCCTTTACTCGAAAATCAAGAGGTTCAACACTACGTCAATAAAGTGGGGCGTTGGGTTAGCAGTCACAGTGAACGCCCAGACCTGCCTTGGACTTTCGTGGTCTTAGACTCATACAACACCAATGCTTTTGCCGCTCCTGGTGGCTACATCGTCATTACACGCGGCCTCCTGCAAAGCCTCAACAGCGAAGCTGAATTAGCAGGCGTGCTGGGCCACGAAATTTCACATGTGATCCGCAAACATCATCTACTCGCGATCAAAAAGGCGGATACCACCGCATTTGCCAAAGGTATCGGCAGTCAACTCCTCGAAAATTCAGGTAAAGCGAACAACACGACCCGCTTTGCGGTCGAACTTATTAGTGGTTTGGTTGCCCTTTACGGAAAAGGCCTAGAAAAAGACGATGAGTTTGAAGCAGATCGTATGGGAGTTGTATTGGCAACCAGAGCAGGCTATGACCCTTTTGGCCTACCCGCGGCACTACAAACCATACAAGGTCTATCGATGAGTAGCAATTACTGGCAGCTATTCTTAGAGACCCATCCCAAACCCATCGATAGGCTGAATCAACTCGATAGGGTGATGGGGAATAAGTTTGATCGATTTGATCATCTGCCCGCAGTTGAAGATCGATTTTTGAAAATGAAATCCTCGCTGACAAGTAACAAGTAATAGAAACCAAGCGCTAGCAGATGCACATAGATCTGCTAGCTATGCAGCCATGTAAGACTCCTCAGCTACCGCGACACCTAAGAATGCAGCCTAGAGAAAAGCGTTCAATGCTATAGAAACTCTGTCTAGGCATATCGCCCCTCCCTCAATCTGAAAAAATTGAGTTCCGAGATGAATTTCTTCTCACTCGGTGCTGTTTTTGCTTTCCACACACCGTCATCAAAATCGATGAAATTCCTTGAAAATTTCAACCACAAGCAGATTCTCCGCAAACATTTGTAAGAATTTGTAGTTGATAAACAACGACAAATACTCATAAACGCAAAACATAATTTCGTACTTTCATAGGAGAACGTCATAGAATTTGCATATTAATCAACTATTTTGATTGAACTTTTCCTTTATACATTTTGAGAAATTAAATTACACTTTCTATACAAATTAAGAAGCCCGTGATTGTTGCTAAAACAGGCCGAGTGATAACACCGCGAAAAAGGCATCACCAAAAATGATGCGTCTTGATTCATCAAAATCAATTCGAATTTCAACACATGAAATTCCTACTTTTCAGCGGTTCCAAAATTAATCAGAATGGGGACACGAAACTATGTTACAGAAACACAATTTGCTGACTAAGCCACTACTCTTGGCAACCTTAATCTCTGCAGCCTTTAGTGCACAAGCAGCAAACCGCGAAGTCTTGAAAACAGCACCAGGCAATTCAGGTGCACATGCTCAAGCGGGCCTGAACGCTTCTGAACTCAAAGCAGAACGCGGAATGAGTTATGCCAACGGCTTAAACGTCACTCGCCATCAACAAATGCATCAAGGCGTTCCTGTGTGGAATGAAGTGGTCGTAGAACATAAAGAGCGTGGCGGCAAAAGCTATCTGACGGGCGCGGTATTGCGTAACCTCGATCGCGATCTTCCAAGTGTAAATACGATTTTCTCGAAATCTGATGCTTTGATGCAGGCAAAGACACAAGCCCAAATTTTCGAAACAGAAAATGATCAAGCGACTTTGTACGTCAAATTAAATGACAAAGGTCAAGCCCATCTGGTGTACGTGGTTTCATTTAATGCCACTAATACTGAGGAACCACGCCGTCCTTTCTTCATGTTAGATGCAAATACTGGTGCAGTAATTGATCGTTGGGAAGGTATTCATAGCGCGACTATCGGCACTGGTCCTGGCGGTAATACTAAGACAGGTCAATATGAGTATGGTGTGAAATACGGCAATTTGGATGTCAAACAAGTGGGTTCTACATGCTCGTTAGATAGCACCAATGTGGCTACCTACAACATGAATTCTTTGTCTAAGACACCATCCGCTCCACATAGTTTTACTTGCCCACGTAACACAGTAAAAACCATCAACGGTGGTTTTGCACCTATGAATGATGCGCATTACTTCGGCGGTGTAGTCTTTAACATGTATCAAACATGGTTAGGCGTACGCCCAATTAGCCAAAAATTGCTGATGAAGGTGCATTACAAGCGTTCATACGAAAATGCATTCTGGGATGGTACAGCGATGTTCTTCGGTGATGGCGCGACGACTTTCTACCCATTGGTTTCTCTCGACGTAACTTCACACGAAGTAAGCCATGGCTTCACTGAGCAAAACTCTGGCTTGGTGTACTCAGGAATGTCCGGTGGTATGAATGAGGCGTTCTCCGATATGGCAGGTGAAGCGGCTGAATTCTTTATGAAGGGCAGCAATGACTTCCAAGTCGGCGCTGAAATCTTCAAAGCGTCTGGTGCTTTGCGTTACATGTACAACCCACCATTAGATGGTCGCTCTATCGATAATGCGTCTAAGTTTACGAGTACATTAGACGTGCACTACTCTAGCGGTGTGTACAACAAAGCGTTTTATTTGTTGGCGACAAAGACTGGCTGGAATACACAAAAAGCCTTCCAAGTAATGGCCGATGCAAATCGCTTGTACTGGACAGCAAACAGTACATTTAATCAAGGCGCTTGCGGCGTTGAATCAGCAGCGGTCAACCGTGGTTATGTGAAAGCCGACGTGACAGCAGCTTTTGCCGCAGTGGGAGTAAGCTGCGCACCATAAATAGGTGACAAGACTACGCAACATAGGTCTTATTTAGAAGCGCATCAACGTAAATTGATGCGCTTTTTTATTACAACCGAATTGTTTGACGTGAGCTACAACAACGTTTCTACGTTCATACTGACTAGTCAACTTTGCGTATCCAAACGATCTAACAGTGTCAAAGCTTCTTTAAAGGAAAAACTGTCGATACATGCTGTCAGTTGTTTTTCTAAATCAGGGTAAGTCACCGCTATGCTGGCCTGAATTTCGGCGTAGTGAGTACTGGCATCAAGATCATCAGTTGCCAATAAATTTCTTAGTTGTTCAAGCTGAACTTTCAAATCAACATTCATCACCGGAAGTTTTTCAGCTTCCTTCGGTAAAATCGATTGAAGTTGCGTGGCAATGATGTTGATCTGGCCTTCCAGTGATTTCAAACTCGACTCCAATTCAAGCTCATCACAACCCTGTTTAAGCTTTCTCTCCGCCACCATTGCTTCGTTCTGCACTTGACTCAGGCCCAAGGTGGCCGCCAAGCCTTTCAAGGTGTGCAATACCCGCAAAGCATCTTGAACTTGTCCTTGCTGAATTAATTTACGCGTATGCTGCACATCATCCACATGTTCAATAATAAACCGACGCCATAACTGACATAGTTGGACGAAATTGCCAGCCAACGCTTTCAGGGCGCTGGGCAAATCAAGCCCAGCAAGCACACCCAGTTTTTGCTGTAAGAGCTTATTTTCACCTTCAACCGTATTCAAGCCCGTGTCCCCATCTTCAGGCGAAGCAGACAAGACCAAATCGGGTAACCAAGTCGCCAAAATGGCCGCTAACAAACTAGGATCAACTGGTTTTGCTAAGTGATCATTCATACCGGCTTCAATGACCGCACTACGATCTTCAGCAAAAGCGTTAGCAGTCATGGCGATAATAGGAATATCCTCTGCACCGGCCAAAGCTCGAATATGGCGCGTGGCAGTTAAACCGTCCATGACTGGCATTTGTATATCCATCAAAATCAGCGCATAAGCTTGCTGTTTCACCTTTTCTAGCGCGATTGCGCCATTACCGGCTATGTCTACGTCAAACTGTAGATCTTGTAAGAGTGCCGTAGCGACTTCTTGATTTAGCTCGTTATCTTCAACTAACAACACACGCGTACCTTCTTTAAATCGATGACGACGACGATGTTTCACATCGCTCGGGAAAACGACTTGTGCTTGGCCCCAATGTTTCTCAATGACCTCGTGTAATAACGCAGGCATCACCGGCTTAGGAATAAATGCGGCAAATCCCCCTTGCGCGACTTCATCGCTAGGGCAACCACTACTACCGCTGACTAAGACACATACTGGCATCAGATTTAACTCTTGCAAACGAATCCTCTGCCATGTTTGAGTGCCGTTTAAACCAGGCATCTGCCAATCAGTAAAAATCATTTGATATGGATCACCATCGGCATCAGCTTTCACAACTCGTTCAAGCGCAGCACTTCCATCCGCAACAGAATCGGCCCGCGCACCCATTGCAGTCAACATATCGACTAACAAGGCACGGGCCTCTTCCATATCATCAATAACCAAAATGCGCGTGCGTGGAGGAAGCGGATTGTGTCGAATTGGCTGAGCGTGTTCTACGATCTCCAGTGGAACTTCTATCCAAAAGGTACTACCTTCGCCCAATACACTGTTGACACCAACTTGACCACCCATCAATTCAGCTAAGCGACGGGAAATCGCTAAGCCTAAACCAGTTCCGCCATAAGTACGTGTTGTGGAAATATCCGCTTGTTGAAAGGCTGCGAATAATTTTGCTTGTTGAGCGGCACTTAATCCTATTCCAGTATCACGTACTTCAAACCGCATGATTATTTTCAAACCGTCTCGTGAAAGCACTTTACCTTCTACAACAACGCTACCTTTTTCGGTAAACTTGATCGCATTGGCGACAAAGTTAAGCAGAACTTGACCTAGACGCACACCATCACCATATAGAACCGGTGGTAGTTCACCAATTCGAGCGACAACCTCCAACCCTTTGGTTTCGGCTTTCTCACTGGTCAAGGCAAACACATTAGCGATCACTCGCTCAATCTCAAAATCGGTAGGATCTAGCGTCAATTTACCAGCTTCAATTTTTGAAAAATCGAGAATATCGTTAATAATTGAGAGTAAGTGCATGGCAGCGCCAGCAACTTTATCCAATTGATTTTTTTGCTGGTCATTGATGGCATCACGTCGAATTAAATGCGTCAAACCAATAATGGCATTCATCGGCGTTCGAATTTCATGACTCATATTCGCCAGGAAGGAGCTCTTGGCGCGATTGGCTTCTTCTGCTGCTTCTTTGGCCAACTGCAATTGCTCATTGGTATGCTGTAATTCCAACGATTGGTGTTCTAATTTATTACTCGTTGCTTCCAGTTTTGCAGTGCGTTGCGCAACGATGCGTTCAAGCTCATCACGATATTGGGCAAGCTCACGTTCTGATTGTTTGCGCTTGGTGATGTCAACCCACACCCCTGTCATATGAATACCAGAGCGTAGCTGTAAGGGGCGCATGGAAATCCAAAAATCACGAACTTCTTTCGATTTAGTGTGACTTTGAATTTCAAATTCAGCCCCACCGTTTTGAATGATGTAATCGATCTTAGCATCAACTTCTTCATGCTTGAGCAGCGACAGAGCATCGTACATGGTCAAGGTTTTGAACTCTTCATGTTCAAACTCCAGTGCTTGCACCATGGCGTCATTGAAACTCGTAAAGTGCAAGGTATCCAAATCAACTACGACTATTCCGATTGGCGCTTGACTCACGATACTTGAGTAAAGATTTTCACGTTCCTTCAGTTCAAGTTGGGTTGCGGTTCGTTCTTCTTGGGTTCGGCGAAATGCCATTACAGCGTTCGCTAAGTCTCCTACGATCGATGTTTGACGAGCCGAAATCGCCTCAATCGCCACAAACAAACGATGATGTTGGGGATTATTGGCCACGCCCAAAGTTAACTTGCGCAAACCTCGATTAATCAAATCTAAACGTCTTGCTAAACGAAGAGAAATCAAAAACCAAAAAACAATCATCAGGACTGTCCCAACCCAACTGATCATGGTCAGACGATCGGATAAGATCTTTAGTGTTTCTCGCGATTCTTGGCTTGTGTGCAGCGCTTCATTGGTATATTCGACCGTAATGTCTGAGAGGATCAAATTGAGTTCAGAAAAGTGTTCGGCCGCTTGCAGTAAATGCGAACGTGCTGTTTTTGGATCAATTGAAATGAGGTCAGTACTCCGTACCACAAATTCACCAAACCCCTTAAATGCTTCTTTGGTTTTTGGTATTTTCGTTTGTATGATCTGCGCGTCATGAGCCGACTGCAGTTGTTCCAAACTTTGTTCTAAAACAGCCACACGATCAACTACAACGGTATGAATACGGTAAGCTTCGGCCTCATCTAGTTTCCCAAGTTCGGCACTAGTTAAAGCGATCGTTACCATCTTCTGCAACTCGGTCATATCGCGGCTAATCGACGATGCTAATTTTGCCGAGCGTATGTCGCGCTCCTGTTCAATCGCGAGTTCTTGTTGAGTTTGGCTGAGTTGATGTCTGGTCTTGATATCGAACGCAGCACCGAGTATCAATGCAATCGCCACCGGAATAAAAAAATACAGCAGGAAGCGAACTGATTTTAGACGAGAAGTTTGCGGGAACACTGACATAAGCGAATTGAGGGAAACTACTTTACTAATTGTTCGAGTAACTTCGGCGGAATGCTGGCAACATATTCAACCTGCTCATCTCGAACTTTTAGCACTACGATAGTCCCTTCTGGCTTGACAAAATACTTCATGAAATCAGCTAAATTGGGCGCATGTGAAATCAACAGACGATTACTATGTTCAGGAATTGGAATGAGCATTAATTTTTTCATCTCTTGCAGCATTTTTGCTTTTTCTGCGCTGGTGAGATTGGTTGAAGATGCCAAGCTGTTCGATATGTGCATTGGAGTGTGCTTATCCGGAAATACCAATTCTGCTGTTTCTCGAGTTCGGCACATAGGTCCATAAAACACTTCTGCAATCGGGATCTCTGCCTTACGGATCAGATTACCTAAACGACTTGCCAAGCGTCTACCCTCATCATTTAAGATTCTTTGCGCTCTGCAATCATTAAAATCGACGATATGCGTTTGATCCGCGCGGCTATTGTCTGTGGTTCCATGCCGCATATACAGCACGTAGCCGCCATTACGCAAATCACTGAACAAACTTACATCTGCCATTTTTTCGACAAAATCAGATTTCATCGCCTCAGCCTGAATGGGAGATAAAATACTTATTGCAAATAGCAACAAACTTAAATGTGACAAACCTAAAAATCGAAATATTGGCACTTTCATACCTCATCTCCTATATTGGGTAAATCAGCATACTGGTTTGCAATGTCGAGGAATTTGTTCTTAATCATAAGAAATGCATCTACGATGTCAGGATCAAAATGTTGGGAGCGTCCATCAACAATAAGTTGTACAGTATCCTCAAAACTAAATGCCTTTTTATAATGTCGTTTGGACATTAAAGCATCAAACACATCGGCTATTGCCATCAGTCTTGCCGGTAGGGGAATGGAATCTCCGGATAGGCCCAAGGGATAGCCACTGCCATTCCATTTTTCGTGATGGCCTCCGGCGATTTGTTTGCTAATTTCTAGGAAATCCAAGGCTCGCAGGGTCGCTGGATCGATTTCACCGATTTGTGCTTGCCCCCTTTGGACACTCAAAATCGCTTCATTAATTGTCTGCGCACCAATCGCCGCGTGCGTCTTCATGATTTCAAATTCTTCTGGGCTTAACTTGCCTGGCTTGAGCAAAATAGCATCAGGAATTCCAACCTTGCCAATATCATGCAAAGGTGCGGCTTTGGCGATGCGACGCCTCGCTTCGGGGTCTTCTAGTTCTTGCTTAAATCTAGGATGCTCTTTAAGCGTATCCATCAGAGCTTCGATGTAGGCTTTGGTACGGTGAAGGTGATTACCGGTCTCGTTATCACGCTTCTCTGCTAAAGTTGCCATCGCATGTAAAGCGAAATCTTTGATTAAGTCGTTTTCCGCCATGCGACGATGAACTTCCGCGTCTAAATAGGCATTCTGATCCGCCAATACATCACGCGCAGCCTTCAAATCAAGTTGAGTTTTGACGCGTGCTAGCAATAAGGCTGGTTTTACCGGTTTGCTCAAGTAATCAACGGCGCCAAGCAAAAGGCCGTGCTCTTCATCTTCATCAGCATCCATCGCGGTCACGAAAATCACTGGTATATCGTGAGTGGTTGGATCTGCGCGTAAGCGTCGTAGAACTTCATAACCATCAAGCTCAGGCATCATAACATCGAGCAGAATGAGTTCAGGTTGGGGATTGGCGCGGGCTATTTCGAGCGCTCGTATTCCAGAATTTGCGACTCGGACATGGTATAAAGGTCTGAGAAGATGACCGATGACGTTTAAGTTTTCTTTGTTGTCGTCAACCACGAGTATGGTTTTTTCGATGGTATGTTGTAGTTGTTCCATATGACAGACATCAATCACCTAAATTTAAATAGAAGTCGAAGTAGCAAGGGGATACGACAGATTCACACGATCAGGAACTTGGCTGATGGAAAAGCGTGTATAGAGAAATCGATGAAATCGAATTCATTTATACGCCTATTAGCAAGGGATTTCAATTTGTACTTTCATAGCTTGACCTAGTCAGCGAGTTTTCGTCATAAATGACAACAACTAATTCCCAATTTCCCATTAGACCACTTTATCTCTTTTGAAATGCTGATGTATTTTCGCTCTTTGGGAACCAAGGCCATCACGATTTGAGTGTGAGTGCTACGACGACAATTGCTCATTTGTCGCCGTTACAATGGAAAATGTCAGTGAAAACAAAAAACCCATCTAGAAAGATGGGTTCTCGTAATAAAAATAATATCGTTGGCAGTTTATCGCTCAATCGCCAAAGCGACTCCCATGCCGCCGCCAATACACAAACTCGCTAAGCCTTTCTTGGCATCACGACGAATCATTTCGTGTATCAAGCTCACCAAAATACGGCAACCAGATGCGCCGATAGGATGACCGATCGCAATCGCACCACCATTGACGTTAATTTTATTGGTATCCCAACCCATTTCACGATTCACACCAATCGCTTGTGCGGCGAAAGCCTCGTTGATTTCCATCAAGTCGACTTCTTCGTGCGTCCAACCTGCTTTTTTCAAGCACAGTTGAGAAGCTGGTACAGGGCCTAAGCCCATAATCGTTGGATCGATACCGGCAGAGGCGTAAGCCTTAATGCGTGCCAAAACAGGCAAACCCAATTCTGCGGCTTTTTTAGCAGACATCATGATGACTGCAGCTGCGCCGTCATTCAAACCCGATGCATTGCCCGCCGTGACCGTACCTGCTTTATCAAAGGCTGGGCGCAAGCTCGCTAAAGACTCGAGGGTAGTACCATGTTTAATGAATTCGTCGGTATCAAAAACCGTTGTACCTTTTTTGGTCACGATTTCGTAAGGAATGATTTCATCCACAAACTTACCGGCCTTTTGCGCTGCTTCAGCTTTGTTTTGAGAAGCAACCGCGAATGCATCCTGTTCTTCGCGTGTGATGCCATGTTTCTTGGCGACGTTTTCTGCAGTAATACCCATGTGGTAGTTGTTATACGCATCCCACAAGCCATCAACGATCATGGTATCAACCAATTTTGCGTCGCCCATACGGAAACCATCGCGAGAGCCGTTCAATACATGTGGCGAAGCGCTCATGTTTTCTTGACCACCAGCGATGATAATTTCAGCATCGCCCGCCATAATCGCTTGTGCAGCCAAATGCGTCGCTTTTAAGCCGCTACCGCAGACTTTGTTGATCGTCATTGCTGGCACTACATTTGGCAAACCAGAACGAATCACCGCTTGGCGCGCTGGGTTTTGTCCAGCACCCGCTGTTAATACTTGCCCCAAAATCACTTCGCTTACTGCAGCACCACTCAAACCTGTTTTCGCGAGCAAACCTTTAATCACATGCGCACCTAAATCAGATGCAGGTACTTTTGCTAGGGAACCACCAAACT
>CALKVB010000124.1 GCA_937996605.1 uncultured Oxalobacteraceae bacterium
AGCGTCAGCACGTGATCTTGTGAAGTTAATTAATGCAGCATATCAATACCCATTGATACGTGAATATTCAACCGATTCTAAATATGTAGTGACGCCGAATCCGAATGGACGCCGCACTTTGGAGTATGGAACAACGAATAAATTAGTGGCCGATTCAGATTGGCAAATTGGCTTGCAAAAGACTGGCTATATTGCAGAAGCTGGACGTTGTTTGGTCATGCAAGCCATTATTGAGGGGCGTGCTGTGGTAATGGTGTTCCTTGATTCCAAAGGAAAATATTCACGCTTGGCAGACGCAGGACGTATTAAGAAATGGATACAAAATACCATGCATTCGCAAGCGAAACAGTATATGTAATTTAATGCTAGGGAATGAAAATGCAAAAGGCTTTGATTTACTCAAAGCCTTTTTTATTTGTGTTTTAGTCGGGCAATGCAAATAAGTTGTTCCATAGGTCTATGCTTGCCACACAAATGTCGGCCACCTTATCTTTGCTGACGCGTGCTTTTTCTTCACCCTGTAAGCGAATATTGTGCTGATACTTTCGCAAAATACGGTAGGTATTCGCTGTTTTATTGGCTAGTGTCTCGTCAATAAGGCCAAGTTGACCACATCGTTTGAGTAGAGCGATATTACCTAAGTTGCCGGTGAGTTCAGGGTATTGGTTTGCGTGCATTAGGATTAGATATTGAACAATGAACTCAATGTCGATCATGCCACCTTCATCATGTTTGAGATCAAATAGTTCGCTACGATTGACATTGGCATCGCGCATGCGTTTGCGCATGTGAATCACTTCCTCGCGTAACTTTTTCGGTTCACGTGCTTGGCTCAATACTTGTCGTCTTATTTGTTCAAATTTCTCGCCTATGTTCGCATCGCCTGCACAAAAGCGCGCTCTGGTAAGTGCTTGATGTTCCCACAGCCATGCTGACTTTTCTTGATAGCGTTCGAATGCTGCCAACGAGGATACCATTAGACCACTCGCACCATCGGGTCTGAGGGCGATATCAATGTCAAATAAAACGCCAGAGGAGGTGTGTGTGGTCATCCAAGTAATGAATCGTTGCGCTAGTTTTGCATACAGCGCTGGGGCTTCTTGGTCTTCATCATCGTACAAAAAAATTACATCCAGATCAGAAGCGTAACTGAGCTCTTTTCCCCCTAATTTGCCATAGGCAATGACGGCGAATCGCGGACGATCAAGGTGGCGATTTGGTATGGTTTTCCATACACTTTGCACGACGGCTTCCACCATAATGTCTGCCAACTTGGAGAGCAGATCTGCCAAGTGTTCAACTGAAACGCGGCCCTCAAGGTCTTGCGCTAACAATCGGAATAGCAGCGCGTGATGCGATTCCCTTAGCGTATCTAGCTGACTCTCAATATCGCCTTCTTGTGTTTTCAGCGCAGACATTAACTCGTTCTCAAGTTCCAACCAGTCAGGAACTTGATGTAACACCGATTCATCCAAGAGTTCGTCTAGGAGAATAGGATGGCGATTTAAAAATTTTGCAGCCCAATCGCTGGCAGCCATCATACGCACGACGCGTTCTAGCGCATGTGGAAACTCAGTGAGTAAAGAGAGATAGGCGGTGCGTCGAGCGATCTGTTCTAAGAAATCGAGGAAGCGGCCGACGGTTTCTTGCTGAGCTTCTGTTTGTTTGGTAATTGTGAGGAGCGCTGCGTTGATTAACCCGGCCATCTTTTGTTGCGTACTCTCGCTTAGCGCTTGTATTTTGCTCGACTGCCAAGTGCTTGCGATGCGTTTGGCGATTTCATTGATGTCGTTAAATTGTAGTGATTGCAGATGGCTGACGATATTTTCCTGAGCCTCTTGATCTGACATGGTCGAAGCGTCTAATTGTTGTTCTTCGCTATCAGATTTGTCTTTAAAAATAGCGTCAAATTGTTCTGCTACAAACCGCATGTGAGGTACTAAGACTTGATTAAGCTCCTCAACGTTGTTATACCCCATCATTCGTGCAACGATGGTTTGGTCGTCTATATTCGCTGGGAAAATATGGGTTTGTGCATCGTCTAAATATTGCAGGCGATGTTCTACATTGCGTAGAAAACTATAGGCGTGCAGCAGTTGATCGACGATGAGTCCATCGAGGATGCCTTTCTCCGCCAAACAGAGTAAGGTAGCTCTGGTTGATCGATCTCGCAAATGAGCTTCGCGGCCCCCGCGAATTAATTGAAACACTTGGGCTAGAAATTCAATTTCGCGTATTCCGCCACGGCCTAATTTGACGTTGATGCCACGATCAGGGTGCCGAGTTTCTTGACGTATGACTTCTGCTCGAATTTGGTGATGCATATTGCGTAAGGAGTCGATGACACCATAGTCCAAATACAGCCGATACACAAAAGGAAAAATCAGTTTGTCGAGTTGTGCAATGTCAGTTGCCTTACCCGTGAGTGCACGTGCTTTTACCCAGGCATAGCGTTCCCATTCTCGACCTTGTACGAGAAAGTAATCTTCAATCATGCCGAAACTCGCCACTAAGGGCCCGGACGCTCCATTGGGGCGTAATGCCATATCCACTCGAAATGAAAAACCATCTTCAGTGATCTCCGAGATCGCGGCAATCAGTTTCTTGCCTAGTCTGCTAAAGAATTCATGATTTGATAGTTCGCGTTGCTCGCCAGTAGCCTTGGTTTCGCCATCTTCGTTGTAGCAGAAGATGAGGTCGATATCCGAAGATACATTCAGTTCAAATCCCCCAAGTTTACCCATGCCCAGCACAATCAGTTCTTGCGGTTCGCCTGTTTCTTTGCCAATAGGCATACCGTGGTTGATGATCATCTCGCCCATCAAGGCGCTGAGATGGGTTTGCACGACGAAGTCGGCAAGTTCGCTGACGGTGGTAACGACTTCATGTAGCTCCGCATGCCCATCGAGGTCGCGCTTGATCAGGCTGACCATGACTAAATTTCGTGTGCGGCGCATCGCAGCGTTCAAACCAACGCCAGCATCTATTTCATTTTGTAAAATCTGCGCAAAATCTCGTTTCGTCATCGATAATGTTGATTGTTGCACCAAAGACTGGAGTCGCTCAGTTTTTGCTGCAAGCCAACGATTGATGAATCGGGATGAATGGTAGCCGTCTAGGCTTTGAATATGATTGGCGTTCATTGAATTTAAGCTTGCAAAATGCTAATGTCTGGGTATTCTAAAATGCGTCAAATTTATGATTTGAGGATGATTGTAAGCGATTGCGAATCTGCCGCATTCGATAAATCATGATGATTGCGTGTTAATGTTCAAAAGTGATGAGAAATAAGACCGTCACGTTGTTTTACTGTCTATTGGGAATTTGTTCAATTGAGGTTTAATTTGTCGCTAATTTATGTGTGTCATTACTGATGTCAACCGATGAAAAAAAATCGGTAGATCAAACGGTATCAGATTTGCCCTCAAACTCCGGACTAAAAAGATCCTTGCGCGCGTTGCGAGGCTTTTGTTTGATTACTGCTCTGCATAGTGGGCGCGGGATGCGTCATGCCGTCCGTTTGTGTTTCAAGTTTTTAGTTTTTGCCTATTTTTTCTTCGCCTTACTTTTCTTGTTTTTGCGTTTCGTGGCTTTACCAAATGTGGAACGCTACAAACCGGAAATCGAACAATATGCATCCACACAGCTCAAACGCGAAATTAAGATCGCTAGCCTGAGAGCAGAGTGGCGTGGTTGGCATCCGGAGATCGACATTAAAGATTTTCAGATCCTTAATAGTCAAGGAAAGGCAGATCTGTCGCT
>CALKVB010000125.1 GCA_937996605.1 uncultured Oxalobacteraceae bacterium
CTGTGCGAAAAGCTGTACCGCGCTTACGCCACGCGTGCGTCAGACCAATCCGAAGCCGTACAAGCAGGCAAGCCCGAGCAAGACAACACGCCGTGGATCAAAGAAATCCTGGCCCTGCGCCAAGAAGAAGCGCAATTACTCGGCTATCGCGATTTCGCCGAAGTTTCGCTGGTGCCGAAAATGGCGGAAAGCGCTGAGCAAGTTGAAGAATTTCTGTTGGACTTGGCCAAGAAGGCAAAGCCCTATGCTCAAAAAGATTTACAAGAATTACGCGCTTTCGCCAAAGAACAATTTGGTATAGACGACCTGCAAGCATGGGACACCACTTACGTTTCCGAAAAATTGCGCGAGCAGCGTTACGCTTTTTCAGAACAAGAGCTAAAGCAGTACTTCCCAGAACACAAGGTCGTGGCGGGCTTGTTCCACGTGATTGAAACTTTGTTTGCTGTAAGCATTCAAGCAGATCAAGCAGCGACTTGGCATCCTGATGTGAAATTCTTCCGCGTCGAAAGAAATGGTCAATTGGTCGGACAGTTTTATCTCGACCTCTATGCCCGTGCCGCGAAACAAGGCGGCGCGTGGATGGATGACGCCCGTGCACGCTGCAAAAAAGGAAATGGCGTACAGACACCCGTGGTCTATCTGACCTGTAATTTCAACGCCCCTGTGGCAGTTGACGGGGTCAGCAAACCCGCCACCTTCACCCATGACGAAGTAATTACTCTGTTCCACGAGTTTGGTCATGGCTTACACCAACTCTTAACTCAGGTTGACGATATCTCGGTTTCGGGTATTTCCGGCGTGGAGTGGGATGCGGTTGAACTACCCTCACAATTCATGGAAAACTTCTGCTGGGAATGGGACGTTTTACAAAACATGACTGCCCACGTTGAAACTGGGCAAGCACTACCTCGCGCGCTCTATGACAAAATGATCGCTGCCAAGAACTTCCAAGCGGGACTGCAAACTTTGCGCCAAGTCGAATTCGCCTTGTTTGATATGCGTCTCCATGCGGCATCCAATGGTGGCCAAACTGTTGCAGCAACTCTACAGGCAGTTCGTGATCAAGTATCTGTGATGCAACCACCCGCGTTCAACCGCTTCCAACACTCGTTTAGCCATATCTTTGCTGGTGGTTATGCTGCAGGATACTTCAGCTACAAATGGGCGGAAGTCTTGTCTGCCGACGCTTATAGCGCGTTCGAAGAAGCTGCCCAACTTGAAGGGAGCAGTTTGTCGCGCACTACAGGTCACAAATTCCAAACCGAGATATTGGAAGTCGGAGGTTCGCGTCCAGCACTCGAGTCCTTTGTTGCATTCCGAGGCAGAAAGCCCGCCATTGATGCATTATTGCGCCATAATGGTATGGATACTTGATTGCGCTGAGGGTGCAATTCGAAACGATATGCGGAGAAGAACGATGCAAAAATTATTTGATGTAAAACCCGGAACATGCTTACAGATTATGTTAGGACTACTGACACCTTTACTGCTGAGCGCCCATGCCCATGCCCAAGTGTATAAATGGGTAGGCCCAAATGGAAAAGTTGTCTATAGCGACACCCCACCACCAGCCAATGCTAAAAAACTTGCGAGCAAAAACATTGAATCTAGTAGCAGCGTATCAACTGCCAACTTCCCTCCAGATCTGGCAGCGGCGGTGAATAAAAATCCAGTAATTCTGTACACCGCACCCAATTGTGGTGCCTGTAACGAAGGAAGAAATTTGCTGAAACAAGCCGGCATTCCCTTCGTGGAAAAAACGGTCAAAACAAATGAGGATGTAAGCAAACTCAACCAAGTGAGTGGCGATACAGCTTTGCCGTTTATGCAAATCAGCAAAGCAAAGTTTAAAGGTCTCGATGCGGTTGAATGGCGTGCGGCCTTGAATGCCGCTGGATATCCAGAAACCAATAAACTACCAAAGGATTTTAAATATCCAGATCCTGAACCTGCGGCACCACCAACACTCAATGAAAACAAGCAGGTGGAAACAAGTACGCCAGAACTGCCAAAACCTAAATCAAGTTCTGCCAGCGGAATACGTTTCTAGCAAAGAGAACATATTGCCTCCAAAGCATTCAGTGATTACTCTTTGAGCACCCTTTGACTACTCACAGAAAACATTACTAACCAACGAAAACGCTCGCATGCCACGCATCGACTTTCATAGCCAAGTCTCTGACAAACTTCACTATACATGCCGCCTCGTGCGCAAAGCACGCGCGGCCAACTGTCAGATTCTGGTACTCACCTGCGACGAGCAGCAGTTAAATGCACTCAATGAAAGACTGTGGGATTTTTCCGCGACTGATTTTCTACCGCATGTCATACTTGGCGATCCACTGACAACGCAAACACCTGTTATTCTCGCGAATAAGCTCACCCACCCTTTACCGCAATACGACCTGTTAATCAATTTAACCAGCGATATACCCGAGGATTACGCGCGCTTTAATCGCGTCATAGAAATTGTCTCTATTGATGAACAAGATGCGCAGGCGGGTCGTGTTCGATTTAAAAAGTATCAACATCTTGGTGTACAACCTTCACATACAGTAGCAAGCTCGACATGAACGATCAAATAGACTCAAGCATTCCCATACTCACTGAAATCATCCATCCACCAGGATCTGAGGTGATCGAGGCAAAGAAAACGCCGTCAGCGGTTGTCACACCTGCTGCAACGACAGCAACAAAGCCGGCGATGCCGATGACCTTGGCACCTCAAGCCTTAATTCGTGACAGCGCGAGCTCTACCCCAATGCCAGAGATGGTCGCTAGTGCACCAGAACCCGGAAGCGATGATTGGATCTTATTAGAACAAACAATCCGTGAAAATGTCCTAAAACAAGTTCTGTCACGTATTGATTTTGTGCTTGAGCATCGGGTCAGTGACAGCCTCGCTGAGGTATTGCAGGATGCGGTAGATAAATTGGCCGACGACATTCGATCTGGACTCAAACAAAGCATCGCAGAAGTTGTGACTCGCGCCGTCAATCAAGAGTTGGCCAAAATCAAAATCCCTCGGTAATCACTTTCGATTTTCACTCACTACACTCACTTACGAGAGACGCGCACCGACAATTCAGGAGCCTTTTCATCAAAAGCGATGCGGGTAGTAAATTTGGCGCGTTTCATTGGAAAACGTGAATGGAAATGGCGTACGTTGCCC
>CALKVB010000126.1 GCA_937996605.1 uncultured Oxalobacteraceae bacterium
CGAAAACCAGTGCATGTGTTAAGTATTGACTGGAACGTGAAAGCGTTGCCGGCGCAGGTACGCAGTGCTTGGCCAAGGATTACGGGCGAACATTTTGAGGCAATGCCGGTTGAAACCACTACGCAATTGCATTCATCCGCATCAGGCTTCGATTGGTCACGCTTGCGTCTGTGTGATGCGAATAGTCTCGAGGACGAGGCGGTGCAGGCCGCACAAACCATCATCGAATGGCTGCAGATAGGCAAACAAGAAATCGCTGTAATTGCGCAAGACCGTGTGGTGTCGCGTCGTCTGCGTGCTCTGTTGGAACGTGCGGGTGTTTTTGTCGCCGATGAAACGGGCTGGAAATTGTCGACCACGCGTGCGGCGGCTGGTGTCGCTTCTTGGTTTGATGTAGTCGCCACGCGCGCTGATACTCTCGTATTATTGGATTTTTTGAAGTCACCATTTCTCAGTATATTTGAATCTGATCTAGTTGCCACGGATGGAAAGGTCTTAGCAGAAGCTGATAAAGCTGATTTGGTAATGGAAATCGAGTTAGTGTTACGTCGGCATAACGTGGTGGGAGCGTGGGATGCGGTTTTGGTGGCTTTGGAAACGCATCCTGCCGCACGTCAGTGGATCGCAAAAATTGCCCGCTTAGCGCATAGCTATGGTGCTAGTGCTGCAGCGTCGCGTCGTAGTCTTAAAGATTGGACGAATCTAACGCTACAGACATTTGAAGAACTTGGTCTACTAGGTAACTTGCAAAGCGATGTTGCGGGGGCGCAGTTGATTCAGATGTTGCAGGCCCTGACGAGTGAATGTGAAACGATACACTCGCATTTTAGTTTTAGTGAGTGGCGCGCTTTTATTCAGTTGCAAATGGAGAACACCGCGTTTAAGTTTTCTCATCATGATCAACGCGTGTTGATGCTGCCTTTAAATGGTGCTCGCTTGCGACGATTCGATGCCGTCTATTTGATCGGTGGCGATGCGCGCCATTTACCTTCCAAGCCGCAGGAAACCTTATTCTTTACCAATGCGGTGCGTCGAGAGTGTGGTTTGGTAAGTCGTGAAGAGCGGCAACTGCAGCAGTTGCGCGATTTTGCAGAGGTTTTGCTGACGAATGATGAAGTGGTTTTGTCTTGGCAGTCGCAAAATAATGGTGAGTTAAATGCGGTTAGCCCTTGGATAGAACAAATTAACTTAGATTTGGCGCGTCGCGGTGAGCCTGAATTGCGCCTCAAAAAACAAGTACTGACGACGCGGCACTTGAGCTATGTGCCGGTTACTCCACCATTGCCATCAGCGGCAGCGCTATTGCCACAAACCTTATCGGCGAGTGGTCTTAGTAGTTTGATCGCGTGTCCTTATCAGTTTTTCGCCAGCCGCATGTTGAAATTGGCTGCCTTGGATGAATTGAACGATATGCCTGAAAAGCGCGACTATGGCGATTGGTTGCATGCGATTCTTAAAAATTATCATGATTATTTAACACACCATCAAATCGCCTTGCAAGCAGACCGTGTGGCTATTTTGCGCGAAATCTCAGCATCCTGGTTTAAGCGCGTGTTGAAACATAGCCCCGCTGCACTTGGCTACAGTATGCGCTGGGAGAAAGTGATTCCAGCTTATGTGGAATGGGCGAATCAACGAGAGGCGGATGGTTGGCAGTACATCTTTGGTGAAGTTTGGGCTGAACAAAAATTGAGTTGGGGAGAAGGCGAAATTTTGCTTCGTGGTCGTTTAGATCGCATTGATCAACGTGCTTTAGATAACGGTGAGCAAGAGTTAGCTGTTCTCGATTACAAAACCAAGAATAAGCGATCTTTGGATAAACGCGTAAAAAGTTTTGAAGACCATCAGCTGGCGTTTTATGGCTTGCTGTTACCAGTTGTGCCTTCGGAAAATAACAGCGATGAGAAGCGCTATCTTGATGCAGTTGATACTGCTCACTACGTCGCCTTAGAATTAGAAAAAGATAAGACAGGAGATGTGGAAGCGGGCAACTATCAACAATGGAAGAATGAGTTGAAGAAAATGATAGAAACGAATATGCACGCAATTCAACAGGGGCAAGCATTGCCGGCCAACGGTGTGGAAAGTGCTTGCCAATATTGTGAAATGCGCGGTTTGTGCCGTAAAGGAGCTTGGTAATGCAAGCACAAGCGTATGAGTTGAATGGTCGCGCCGTCGATGCGGCGAGTTTTACACAAGCTGCCTGTGATCCTTATCAATCTGTCGTAGTGGAGGCCTGTGCTGGTAGCGGTAAAACTTGGTTATTGGTGGCGCGCATGTTGCGTTTGTTATTGGCAGGCGCAGAACCTTCAGAGTTATTGGCTATCACCTTCACCCGTAAAGCAGCGCAAGAGATGCGCCATCGTTTGATGGAATTGCTGCGAGAATTGGCGCTGGCGGATGAAGATCACGCACGGATAATTTTGCTTGAACGTGGCGTCGCTGAAAAGGACTTGCCGACATCATTGCCAAGGGCGCGAGCGCTGTATGAAAATCTTCTGAGCCATCCTCAAGGCTTAGCGATGGATACTTTTCATAGCTGGTTTGGCCGTTTGCTGCAGCTAGCGCCACTGACCTCTGGGGTGCCGCACGGTTTTTCTTTGTTAGAGTCGACCAGTAGTCTGCAACGCGAAGCCTGGGGGCAAATGATGCAAGGCCTTGGTTTGCAAGTGGATGAGGATGAGCAAGGCGCGGTTTCTGAACGAGCGCAGATCAAACAAGAGTTGCGGTATTTGTTCGAGACCTTAGGTGACTTCAATACCCAAAACATGCTTGAGGCTTTTCTTGAGAAACGCGCTGAGTGGTGGGCTGTGAGCTGTGAAGATGGCAGCATGGTCAACCCTGAGCTTCCTTTGTCTCAGCTGCGAGATTTGATGGGAGAGGACGGCGAACACGACGCTCGTTTGCAATTGTGGAGCAACGACCCTTTACTTGAGCGTATTGCGCAGATCGCCGTTTGTCTAGGGAAGGGCAGCAAGATCAATCAAACGCGTGCGCAGAAGATAGAGACAGCGCTGACCACCGCACGTGAAGTGTTTCGTCAACATGGGACGATTGAGCCAGCGCATTTTGAAGCGCTCGCGACAGAATTTTATGCGAACGACGGCAGCTATCGAAAAAATCGCCATACGAAGGAATTATTAAAAGCGATTGAAGCGTGGATGGGCGCCAATAATGAACACGCATTTGACGATGAATGTAATGCCATCGCAGAAGCCCTAAAAGAATATGCTCGTCGTAGCCAGGAGCTTGATGTGCTGCGTGTGAATCAGGCGCTATTTAGCGTCGGCCAATATTATTTGGAATGCTATCAAGAATTGAAGTCTGCTCAGCGCATGCTGGATTTTGCCGATTTGGAATGGCAGGCCTATCGCTTGTTGCGCAACGAAGAATACGCTGCCTATCTTTTAGGGCGTTTAGATTCTCGTTATAAACATATTTTGCTCGACGAATTTCAGGATACGAATCCCTTGCAATGGAATATCGTTAGCGCCTGGTTAGACGCCTATGGTGCAGACCATGAGCGTCCAACGGTGTTTGTGGTGGGCGATCCGAAACAATCGATTTATCGTTTTCGCCGTGCTGATCCACGTGTCTTTATCGCGGCCCAAGAACTGTTGGCGCAGCAAGGGGCGAAAATTTTGAAGACGAATCAAACACGACGCAATGCACCGCGTGTAGTGGATGTCTTAAATCAAGCGATGCAAGGCAATGGCATGTATTCGCCGCAGACGACTTTGTCGAACAAATCCGGAGAAGTGTTTCGCCTACCATTGATCGGACATGAACTAGGCGCTACACCTATAGAGCCTAGTACCGATGAGGTGCAAGAAGCGAGCCAACTGACTGTTGAGGAGGCGACTAACGCTGCACCAAATGAAAAAAATCCTTTCCCCTTGCGTGACCCGCTGACAACCCCAGATGAAGAGGAAGAAGATCTGCGCCGCTATCAAGAGGGGCGACAAGTCGCGCATTGCTTACTTGAATTGCGCGGGCTTGAACGCGCAGCAGGGAGAGAGTTGGCGTGGTCAGAGGTAATGCTATTGGTGCGTCGTCGTAGTCATTTGAGTTCTTATGAGCGCGCTTTACGTGAAGCAGGAAT
>CALKVB010000127.1 GCA_937996605.1 uncultured Oxalobacteraceae bacterium
ACGAGATAGTACAAGGTGACTGGAGTTCAGACGTGTGCTCTTCCGATCTCCGGTACAGGCGGCGCAGGGAAGTCTTCTTTGACGGATGAATTGATTCGTCGTATTCGTTTGGACCAAGACGATGAACTCAATATCGCCTTGATCTCTATCGATCCTTCCCGCCGTAAATCAGGTGGCGCTTTGCTCGGTGACCGTATTCGTATGAATGCGATCAATCCATGGAAGGGCAAAGTTAAAGTTTTCATGCGTTCCTTGGCAACACGCGAAGCCGGTTCGGAAATTTCTCCAGCCTTGCCTGACGTGATCGCCGCTTGCAAAGTAGCAGGCTTTGATTTGGTGATTGTCGAAACCTCTGGTATCGGCCAAGGTGATGCGGCCATCGTGCCGCATGTGGATTTGTCGATGTATGTGATGACGCCGGAATTTGGTGCTGCTTCCCAGTTAGAAAAAATCGACATGCTTGATTTCGCAGACTTTGTCGCCATCAATAAATTCGATCGTAAAGGTGCGCTCGACGCCCAACGCGATGTCGCCAAACAGTATCAACGTAATCGCGAATTGTGGAGTAAGAAGCCGGACGAAATGCCTGTGTATGGCACGCAAGCGTCGCGCTTTAATGACGATGGCGTAACGGCCCTGTATCAAGGCATCTTGCCTGAGTTGGTCGCACGTGGCTTGAACGCGAAACCAAGTAAATTGGCAGCAGTCAGCACCAAGACGTCGAGCGCACAAAACGTGATCGTACCACCAGCACGTACACGCTATTTGGCGGAGATTGCTGATACAGTCCGTAGCTACCACAAGCATACGTATAAGCAAGTCGGAATCGCGCGTGAACGCCAACAACTATTGGAATCAGCACGTATGCTCCGCGAGGCGTCATCCTCGCGTACGCGGGGATCCATTGAAGGAACGTCGGTTGAAAACATGGATTCCCGTTTTCACGGGAATGACGCGGTTGAGTTGGTGACTGCGCTTGCGGCAGAACGCGAGAATCACCTCACTGCAGAATCGAAAAAACTCGTCACGATGTGGCCAGACATGCAGAAGGCCTACGCGGGCGATGAATACGTTGTCAAAATTCGTGACAAAGAAATTCGTACACGCCTCACACAGAAATCCTTGTCTGGCACCACGATACGTAAAGTCGCATTGCCACGCTTTGAAGATCATGGCGAAATTTTGCGCTGGTTAATGTTAGAAAACGTTCCAGGCTCTTTCCCATTCACGGCCGGTGTATTTGCCTTTAAACGCGAAGGCGAAGACCCAACGCGTATGTTCGCCGGTGAAGGTGATCCATATCGTACTAACCGTCGCTTCAAATTGGTATCGCAAGGCATGGATGCCAAACGTTTGTCGACCGCGTTTGACTCGGTTACTTTGTATGGCGCTGACCCAGCAATTCGCCCAGATATCTACGGCAAGATCGGTAACTCCGGTGTGTCTGTCGCTACTTTGGAAGACATGAAAGTCCTCTACGATGGTTTTGACCTCTGCGATCCAGCGACTTCAGTGTCGATGACGATTAACGGCCCGGCACCAACGATCTTGGCCTTCTTCATGAACACTGCGATAGATCAGCAAATGGACAAATTCCGTGCCGATAACAAGCGCGAGCCGACCGCTGATGAAGCTGCAAAAATCCGCGCATGGGTCTTGATGAATGTGCGTGGTACGGTGCAAGCCGATATTTTGAAAGAAGACCAAGGACAAAATACTTGCATCTTCTCGACAGAATTTTCACTCAAAGTGATGGGCGACATTCAAGAGTATTTCGTGCATCACCAAGTACGTAATTTCTACTCCGTGTCGATCTCGGGTTACCACATCGCCGAAGCCGGTGCGAATCCGATTTCGCAATTGGCCTTCACTTTGTCGAACGGTTTCACCTTCGTTGAAGCCTACTTGGCACGCGGCATGCACATCGATGATTTCGCGGCCAACTTGTCCTTTTTCTTCAGTAACGGCATGGACCCAGAGTACACGGTCTTGGGTCGAGTTGCTCGTCGTATTTGGGCGGTGGCGATGCGCGATAAATACGGTGCGAATGATCGTAGCCAGAAGTTGAAATACCATATCCAAACTTCAGGCCGTAGCTTGCATGCGCAAGAAATCGACTTCAACGATATCCGTACCACGCTGCAAGCCTTGATTGCGATCTACGACAACTGCAATAGCTTGCACACCAATGCGTACGACGAAGCGATCACTACACCGACTGACGAATCAGTCCGTCGCGCCTTGGCAATTCAATTGATCATCAACCGCGAATGGGGTCTCGCGAAAAACGAAAACCCAATTCAAGGTAGTTTCATCATCGAAGAATTGACTGACCTCGTCGAAGAAGCGGTCTTGCAAGAATTCGAACGCATCGCTGAACGTGGCGGCGTTTTAGGTGCGATGGAAACCGGCTACCAACGCGGCAAGATTCAAGAAGAATCCATGCACTACGAACACCTCAAGCACGACGGCACCTTGCCTATCATCGGCGTCAACACCTTCCGTAATCCAAAAGGTGGCGAAACCGTACAGAAGATCGAATTGGCACGCTCAACAGAGGAAGAAAAACAATCGCAACTCACGCGCTTGGCAGACTTCCACCAACGCCACGCCGACGTCGCACCACAAGCACTCGCCGCTCTACAACAAGCAGCGATCAACAACGAAAACGTGTTCGCGAAATTGATGGATGCAGCACGGGTTTGCTCGCTGGGACAGATTACGACTGCGTTGTTTGAAGTGGGTGGGCAGTATAGACGCAACATGTAATTTGTCACACCAATAATTCCAATTAGCGGGCGCATTACTTCGTTGCACTTACTCGCAATATCGACATATTGCTCCGTCGTGCGCCTTGTACTGCATCCCGCGAATTGAATTTCTTGGCGTGTTATTAGGTAGGACGGATATTGATATATTGCTCTGTTGTGCATTAAGGAGTGAATGCCACTTGGAGGGCGATTAGACCCGCAGTGCAGAAACACTGTATCGACTTATACTTCCGTTTTCTTGATCTCAGATTTTTTCTAGAAATCATGGGGACGCGGGCTGCATCCGCTTGGCAAGACTTAAGTGAGCAAAACTTTGAGCTTGATTGTAGATGTCTATGTTATTGAAGTGCGCCTTTATTTATTTTGTTATTGTTAGTAGCTTCGGTCGAGTTACTTGTACATTTATTTAAAACATCCAAATCAATCTTATTGTTCACCTTAGCCCTGTTAAGACAGGAGTCCTCATCTTTAGTTGAATTATCGATGCATTGATTCATTAAGTCGAAATCAATCTTGCTATTCATCTTGGATTTGTCGAGACATGTTTTAATTTTCGCCTTGCCATAATATTTTTTCGGTGGGATATCTTTGACTTCGACATACTGCCAACCACGTTCTACCATGCATTTTTCAGTGGACTCTGAATCTCCATCGTTATTGAATCTGCAGGCTTGGTAATCGGCGGTTGACTCATTCCCTTTCTCTTTGTGTACTAATATAATTGAACTTAACACCTGATAAGGCATTCCGTTAAGCGAATTTGGTATCGGTTCCTTATTAGATGAACATCCAAAGCCGGCCACTGCGATCAAAATTGCCAAAGGCGTCAATCTAAACTGATATTTTTTGAATTTTAGGTTCATGAGGGGCCTATCTTCGTGATTGTTAAATTGAATGAGGGGGCAGTGTAAGCGTGGATGTACAAAAGGTCAATTTCCTTTGAATCATCGCACTATCGACCAGTTAAAAGTGGCTACCCTTGGGACGGGTTATCCCTAATCTTTTCACTTTGCTTGCCGAACACCGACTTCCTATACTGCCAAGCGAAGATTCGCGTGCTTCAATTGTCGTTACTTCCCGAATTATCCTAATTTCCTGTCCTTGACGAAGTTTCTAAATTTCGCATCATTTTATTCTTATCCCGTGTTGAAACATCGAGTTTTTTGACTAATTGTTTTAGGCTTTCTTTTTCTAACTCAGACATTGGAAGACCTGAGAGTTGCTCAATTTCTGGTTTGAATAAATTGATATCCTTACCTAAATCTCTTAAGTGGTAGATTGGCAAGGATGTGCCATCTCGATGACTATCAAGGCGCAGACTCTGCTTTAAAGCATGAATGATCTCTGCTTGTCCTCGATATAGCTGAATAAGAATTCTGAAGGCTTCATTTCGTCTTTCGCTACTTTCATTTGTGAGTATTTCGACTAAAGAGGGGATGGCAGCGTCGGCATCATCTTTGAATTCTGGTAAGCGAGATATGGCTTCTCTACTACCCTGAACGATGGCTTTGACGAGAAAAACGATGGCTTTTTTAGGATTCTGTTTTCCTGCGACATCGGCATAGAGTGATGACGCATTCTCTAATAAAGCCGGATCATTAGTTTGTGCTATTAGCATTTCATGCAGCCGAGGCTCATTCGGAGCGATGAGAGCGAGTGTGCGAGACACAGCGCGAGTGCGACTGTGGTCTTTTGTGAGCACGACGAATAATCTATCAATTGTTGCTTGATCAACGGTTCGAAGTTCTCCCAAAAAAGAACCTGCTGTTCCGGCTTGTTGAAGGCTGCCGTGTTCAATCATGCTGAGTAAGTCAGGCTTGAGAAGGTGAAGCAATTCTTGTTTGCGATTCTCGCCGGCACTTGATTCGGTATCATGGATTGAAAGACCAAAGTCTAAATTCCGAAAAGTGCTTTCCGCCTGAGCAATAGCCCCAGGATCATTTGATCTGAGGAGTGATATTAAACTCTCCTTGTAGAATCCTATCGCATCGATTGGTGTTTCTTTGGACTCGATGATGACACGTTCAAGAAACGCAGTGAGACACTGTTTCTCCTCTACAGTGAAGGAATTTCTTAAATTCCAAATTGCACTAACATTCGGCACAGAGGCGATTTTAGGGACATTCTGATTCCAGCGCGATTCTTCATCCTGTAGAGCACAAAGACTCACTTTTAGACGATCTATATTGGCAGTGTTGAGTGCTTCATCGATAAGATGGAATCCATTGCAATTTTCTGTTGGTATTTTCTTGAAGGCGACATGGATTGAATTCGTCAATCTCAAATTGTCTTCGACTTCCAGAAAGCCAACCAATGCATTTACAACCACCTCTTGTGGTTCGATTTCACAGCGCGCGACCAGTATTTCATGTTGATCAGTGCTGGAAGTCTTTCCGTAATTGTCCTGACCACATAGAGAGGGAGAGTGAAAACCAATCTCCGGCATCATGAAATACGGAGACAATCTAAGCACACTCGTCTTTGGAAAAATCAACATAGCATCCTTAAATTTCTCCATTTGGCTATCAAATGGAAGGGATAGGCGCTGAACTTGTGAAACCTGAATAGAAGAGCACATACCGGATTGAGTGGCTTGTTGAATTGCTTCGATTCGAACCTCACCATCCGCGTTTAGCTTGGCGGGTTTTTTTTGCATGTCCAATTCTTCGCCATCAATTGTGACCTCAATGGCTGTTGGGTATGCCCAATTGCTTGTTTTTCCTAGATATCTAACGGAGTATGTTTGTCCAATTTTGAATCCCTTGGCAGGTGAAACGCGAACTAAGTTTTCAAAGTTCGACTCATTTAGTTTTCGAATTAGCTTTAGTCGAAGCAATCGGCTAATTGAATTATTCTGTGACTTCTTTTTGAGAAAGTCGCGCTCTAGCTTGTCGGTGTTAAAGACATAAAAGGCACCCTCTGGATTCGCGTTGAGATCAAATGGATGTAAAGTTTGAATATTTGCAGGGATTCTTTCTTGTTGTTTAATGTTGATAATCTCAAAGTCATCTGCTCTCAACCCTTTTGGTTGGTGCCTACTCAAAATCATCACTCCAGGCCGTTCAAAGTGAATGACATCAGAATTAAATTGATCAAGAAATAGGACGCCTTTGGCGTTTGCAGGCAAAATTTTGGTATTCGAATGAATGAAGCCGGCACTCTCTTGCCTAAAGCATGAACAGGCATGCGCCAAGGGTGAAAGGACAATGCATATAAGCGTGAGAGCAGACCCGATTATTTTTTTCATGGTGACTTTGCCGATTTAGAGTTCTCATTAAGTGCATTATTGTAAATTACTTCAACTCCCTGACGCCTGAAAATGAGATTTTTTGATTTGCTTTCATAATTGATCGCGACTTTTCGTTCAGCGTTTTTGGGATGAAGCACAATGTGGAGGCAAAGCAATTCACATTGTATGCGCACCTCTAGGACTTACCCTTTTCTTATTTGCGCTTTCAAACTCCAGAGCTTTCAACTTGTCTGTACAATCAAGACTCTCTTAATGCCTACGCGAAAGTGCAAATGAAACAAACCGCCAAACAAAGTATCGCTATCGCATCGTTATGCCTAACTTGCGCTCTATCAACGACGGTCAACGAGATCGGAAGAGCACACGTCTGAACTCCAGTCACCTTGTACTATCTCGTA
>CALKVB010000128.1 GCA_937996605.1 uncultured Oxalobacteraceae bacterium
CGATCTGCAGCGGCGGCTTCAGCAGCGTGGCTTCCGGCGAGGGCGGGCCGGCGCAGGGCAACAAGCAGCTGGCGGTCTACAGCGACTACAACAACACCGGCGCCCACTCGGGCGGACAGCTGGTCGAGGCCAACGTCTTCCAGCAGCAGATCATCGGCGCTACGGCCACTGAAGTATTCGCTCAGGTGCACCCGGTCATAGGCGGGCCGGGGCTCCTCCGCAATCACCGTCAGGTCCAGCTCGGCCTGCTCCAGCAGGCTTTCCAGACACTTGTGCCCCACCATGCCGTGCCCAATCATGACCACTTTCATTGCCTGTACTCCGCATGCTCTACCATTTGTTGCAAAACCCAAAGCCAGGGCTGCGTAATAATTACCCGAATTTTTAAGAGTGGTGTAATACCCAACAGGGTCATTGTTGTCTACAAACTGCTGAAGAGTTGCGCGTAATTCGATTTCGTTGACCTTTCCATTACCGCTAAATTATGCCGAGCGCTTACGCAATGTTGAAGGCGTAACAGGGGTTAGTTGGTCGAATTGGTTCGGTGGTGTGTATATTACTGAACGCAACTTCTTTCCTCAATTTGCGGTTGAACCGGCGAGTTATCTAGCCCTGTACCCTGAATATGTGTTGAAAGACGAAGAGAAAAAGGCCTTCTTGTTAGATCGCCAAGGCTGTATTGTTGGCCGCAAACTCGCCAATCAATATGGCTGGAAGGTCGGCGACCAAATCCCATTACGCGGCACGATTTTCCCCGGCACCTGGACCTTTACTCTGCGCGGCATTTGGGATGGCGCAGATGCTAAAACAGATGAATCACAATTGCTTTTTCATTGGCAACTTCTGGCCGAAACCACCAAAAAACGCCTCAAACGCAGCGCCGATTATGTTGGCGTATATATCGTACGCATCAACGAACCGAATAATGCGCCTATTGTTTCGGAACGGATTGACCAACTATTCAAGAACTCATTGGCAGAGACACTCACCGAGACTGAAAAAGCATTTCAGCTCGGATTTGTGTCGATGAGTGAAGCCATTTTGGTCGCCGTCAATGCCGTCAGTTACGTCATCATCATAATCATCATGGCAGTCATGGCCAACACCATGAGTATGACAGCGCGTGAAAGATTAGCGGAATATGCGACACTCAAGGCCTTAGGCTTCTCGCCTGGATTTGTAGTGAAACTTTTATTCGGGGAAAGCCTTGTCATCGCGTTTATTGGCGGTGGCACCGGACTTTTGTTGACCTTACCAATCGCCGCTGGATTTGCCAAATCTGTCGGTTCTTTATTCCCGGTGTTTACGGTTTCTGACACCACGATGGCACTGCAGTTACTTGCAAGCCTAATCGTGGGCGTCGTCGCTGCGGCATGGCCGGCATGGAAGATGAGCCGCATTGATATTGTCAACGGCTTGAGGCATGTCGCATGAAGGCGATTCCACTTTCCTATGTTGCCAGAAATCTGTGGGTGCGACGTGTGACCACCCTGCTCACTGCTGGCGGTATGGCACTCGTAGTGTTCGTTTTCACCGTGGTCTTGATGATGAGTGAAGGCATTCGAGCAACTCTGGTGGCAACCGGACAGCCTGATAATTTTTTAGTCTTACGTAAAGGCGCGGGTGCCGAAATCAACAGCGGTATCAGCCGTGATCAAGCAGCGATTATCGAAAGCCTGCCAGGCATTGCCAGTAATCGCGACGGACTAGCCTTGGTCAGTAAAGAGCCCGTCGTGCTCAATAATTTACCCAAACGCAGCAACGGCAAACCCAGCAATGTCACAGTTCGTGGCACCTCGGTGCTAGGTTTGGAACTACGCCCTCAAGTAAAGATGGTCGAAGGCCGCATGTTTCGACCAGGCACCTCAGAAATCATTGCAGGTCGCGCCGTCGCGCAAGGTTTCCGCGGCACTGGTCTAGGTGAAACGCTGCATTTTGCCCAAAGAGATTGGATCGTGGTCGGTATTTTTGACTCAGGCAAAACAGGCTTCGACAGTGAAATCTGGGGCGACAGCGAACAAATGATGGCTGCCTTCCGACGCAACGCTTACTCCACCATCGTCTTTCGTCTCAGTGATCTAAGCGTTGCAACACAGCTCAAGAAAGCAATCGATGACGACCCGCGCTTACAAATCGATGCCAAACCCGAGATTCAATTTTATGCAGAGCAAAGTGAGGCACTAGCGACTTTCATCCGTATCCTTGGCCTCAGCCTTTCCATTATTTTCTCGATAGGTGCGATTGTCGGCGCCATGATTACCATGTTCGCCGCCGTCGCTCAACGCGTAGGCGAGATCGGCACACTAAGAGCCCTAGGTTTTCGCCGCAATGCAATCTTAATCGCCTTCTTGCTAGAGTCTCTTTTGCTGTCTTTGGTTGGCGGCCTCATCGGCCTATTCAGTGCCTCTTGGATGCAGACAGTCGATATTTCAACCACCAATTTTCAAACGTTTAGCGAACTCGCTTTCCAATTCAAAATGACATTTGAAATTGTCATGAAGAGCTTGTTATTTTCCTTATCGATGGGATTTATTGGTGGCTTCATTCCCGCTTGGCGAGCATCTCGCAAGAAGATTGTTGACTGCCTTCGCGAGTCTTAGAAATCGCGGTGATCAAATGAATTTGGAAACGCACGCTTACTTCGAGCAAGAAGGTTTTTTCATCACTCAAGCGCTACTTACCAGAGCGGATTGCGAAACCCTAGGTCAAAAGGCATGGCCAGAAACGCGTGCTGGCGGCAACCGTAATCTCCTGCAAGAGCCTTGGTGCCAAGAACTTGCCCGTGAACTTAAGTTACTGCCGTCACTCGACCAACTCATTCCAGCTGACTTTGTCGCCATTCAATGTACCTACTTTGAAAAATCGACTGCCACAAATTGGTTAGTTCCGATTCATCAAGACCTCAGCATTCCTGTCAAACAGCGTATCGACTCGAGTGAATTGACGGGATGGTCAGTCAAAAATGGAGAACACTATGTTCAAGCACCAATTACGTTCACGGCGCAATTAATTGCGGTGCGTGTACACCTTGATGACTGCGGGCCCGAGGATGGCCCCGTCATGGTGATACCCGGTACTCATTTAGAGGGGAAAATCAATAGCAGCGAGGCTACACGTATTCGTCAGAACCAAACCAATAACATTTGTGTGCTTAAGGCAGGTGCAGCATTAGTGATGCGCCCTTTACTGCTACATATGTCTTCAAAAGCACGTGGCGCAAGCAAACGCCGTGTCCTGCACTTTGTCTTTGCGCCAGCAATGCCACCGCTGGCGCTCGAATATGCTTGTTCTGTGAGTTGAATCTTCAAGCAACTCAATGCACAAGGCACTTCAGTTTTCTGTGACTTTTCCTTCGAACAGTAAACGTACATTCGGATCAAGCGAAATAAATTTCGGTGCAACATCCAATTTGAATTTAAAAGTGTCTTGCGCCCGACTAACGTTAATCCTTTGCATATGCAACTGGCCATTGGCTGTTTGCAATGCTAATTCCAATGGAAATTCAAATAATTCTTTTCCAGTTTGCTCAAGTTTTAAAACGACTTCGTGATTCGCTGTATCGTAATGCCAAGTGCCCGCCAACTTAGGATAGCCCGCTTGGTATAACCACTGTTGAAAGAAAGCTTTGAGATCTTTGCCGCTCGCCTGCTCCATCGCCGCTTGAAAATCTTCGCTCATCGCATTCTTGCCAGCAAATTTCGCATAGTAAGCACGGATACCGGCCCAGAACACTTCATCGCCCAGATCTTGCCTCAGCATGTGCAACAACCATCCACCTTTTTCGTAAGTATTCGGGCTCAGGACATTCTTAGGGTCTTGAATCTCAGTATCGACGATAGGTCGCCATACTTTTTGATGGTAACGAATGATTTTTTCGCGATCGGCCAACTGTTGACGCAAGAAACGATCACGACCATAAGTATGTTCAAGATAGAGATTCGTAAAATAGGTCGCGAAGCCTTCACTTAACCAAACATGATGCCAATCATTCTCGGTTGCCGAGTTGCCAAACCATTGATGTGCAATTTCATGCGCAACCAAACCTTCTTGTTCACCCTTCCCCGTCACTGAATTTTCAAAATAGAAAATCGTGTTTGCGTTTTCCAAGCCGCCAAAACGCGTTTTTGACTGAACATTCGCAAGCTTTTTATAAGGATATGGACCGATTTTTTGCTGAAAGAACGTCAAAGGATTGATCGCAACCGCATAATCACGAAAACCCTCGCTACGATTTTGCGGGAACACCCAACTCGTAATCGCGACATCGTTCAATTTCGCGCTTTCTTGCATCGCGAATTTAGCCACACCAATTACCATCACTTTGACGGCTAGAGGTACATCTTCTTTCCAATGGGTCAATTTCCGATTGGCGTCGATGTAACTCTCTTCCATTTTTAAGCCATTCGCGATCACGCTGTACTGTGCCGGCGCAATCACCACAAACTCGACCGCCGCTTTATCGCTAGGATGATCCACTGTTGGTAACCATTGATGACCATGATTTGGCCAATTGTCAGCGAAGAAAACACGATCACCATATTTATTTTTACTAATGTTCAAACCGCTGGCAGGCTCGCCGCGATACTGAATTTGAAAGACTTTAATATCACCGGCTTTCGCGCTTTCTTTCAAATCAATTCTTAAGCGATCAGACTGATGCACAAAATTTTGCGTTTGTTCACTCAAATTCACGGCCAGCACTTCCATGCCTTTACCCTCTGAATTTTTATTCGCTAGGTCAAGACTAAAATTCGTCGCCGGCGCAAGAAACTTCACGGTAATCTGAGCCTGTGCTTGGATCATGTCGTTTTGATCGTTCAACTCGAGTAAGAAACGATAACGTTGAATATCGATATCTTTGTTTCTCGGATATCGATCATCAGCATGAACGCTGCTAACAAACAACAGCCCGAACAATAAAGATACAAAAAATTTCATATTATTGACCTATTAAAAGAACATATATCACACAGAGAACGAGGTGACTCAGTTAAACACAACGCCTCGTCTAGCGAATGGAAACCAAGGTAAATGTAAGCACAGCCTCACTTCGATCCATTTCCACTACGCCATTCGAAATGGTGAAGTGATAACAAATTTACCAAACCAAAAGTATGACAACAAATTTAGGAAAAAATTCGCTCGACATAATTTAACTTTTTTCACATTTAAACACTTGTTTCCCTCGTGAGGATCACATATGATTAAATTGAATAAACGAACATGTCCAAGACTAGGGAGATACTGATGGAGAAGCGCCATAGCAGTAAAAAGCCCGATTGGCATCCACATTGTCTTTACCCGCTTAGCGATAAAAATAATGTGACACCGAATGGCACAGCACTCAGCTATCATGCACTGATGTCCATGCACAGTGAAAGTTCCTTTTCGCCCGATGATGACGATGATGATAACCTGATATTCCTTTCTGAAAGCGAAGACGAGCAAGAGCAAACCAAAGCGGGGCAAGCTTGGAAGATCTTAATCGCGGACGATGACAATAATGTCCATGACACGACGGTCTTAGCACTCAGTGGGGTTCACATTCATGGCAAACCATTAGAGTTTTTGCATGCCTTCTCTGCAAAAGAAGCGAAAGACATTGCCATCAATAATCCTGACACCTCCCTAATCTTACTCGACGTTGTGATGGAGACTGTCGATGCTGGACTCAAGCTCGTCAACGTGCTCAGGGATGAGTTATCCCGCAAAGACTTACGCATCGTTTTGCGCACTGGACAACCCGGCTATGCGAAAGAAAGCATCATGGGCAACTATGCGATTGATGGCTATGCTACTAAGTCTAAATTGACACGCTCCATCTTAATTTCTATGCTCAATGAAGTGTTGGATGATACGCAAAAACCAGATGATTTACCCAACTGAGTTCTTACTCCGCTAAGCGCCATCTCCACTAATCAAGGCAGAGCCAGGAATTAATCTTGGCTTTTTTTATTCTGCATCCGCTTGTGCGGCTGGCGACGCGGCGATAAATTCCGGTAACGCCAAACAGCCTTGATTGATTGCCATCAAGGTTGGATAAGGACTCATATCTACGTTAAAGCGCTGCGCGTTGAAAATTTGAGGAATCAAAACACAATCCGCGTAGCCAGGCGTATCGCCAAAACAAAACAAGCCACGGCGGGATTCATGTGCAAGGCGCTGTTCTAAGCCAGCGAAACCCACGGTACACCAATGCTGATACCACGCATTTTTTTGCTCATCAGTTAAACCCAAAGTACCGCTCAAGTATTTCAAGATGCGTAGATTATTAACGGGGTGAATGTCACAAGCAATCGCCAAAGCCAAGGCTCGAACATAGGCTCGGTCATGATGATCGGTGGGTAGCAAGGGCTTCTCTGGATAGGCTTCATCAAGATATTCCAACATTGCTAAAGATTGAGACAT
>CALKVB010000129.1 GCA_937996605.1 uncultured Oxalobacteraceae bacterium
GTGCCCGCAAAACGAATAGCGATTTGATTTTCAATTGCACCACCTTTTAAGGAAAAAGACTCTCCTTTGTTGGGACTCACGGCGAGCAAAAAGCTCATATTGCCAATGGGTTTAGTAAATTTCTTACTGTAGACCTCAAGCAACTTTGGATAATTTGTGTCGATTACTTCACGCACCCAAGTCGGCGTCGCCGGATCAATAACTGCTAAGTGTCCCAATAATGATTGCGCTTGCGTAGGTCCGAAGTACAAATAAAAACTAGTCTGATGAGCTGATGGCGCGATCGTCGTCTCATTATCCAAACCATGCAAAGTCAGCTGCAGATCCATGTCATATTCTTGGGTATCAAGCAAAATCGTACCAAGAAAATTCTTGAGGTAAATCGCAACACCGTCATCAGAAAATAAATTCATCGGCGAGTAAGAACCCTCTGGAAATTCATTGTATTTGCGCAGTTCAAGTTGTAGTCGAGAAAAACGATTGCCACCACCATCAAGGAATTCAAAGCGCCCTTCACGTTTCAACTGTACCTGATCACCCAAAATGCTCCATGCCGAGCTGCGGAAATTTCCACGTGCTGGACCAAGATCAATTCTTGAAATAGGTCGTTCAAATTCATACTCAAACAACCAACGTTCTGCCTCGATGTGTCGAACCTGTAACTGCACTTTCATCTTCGGTGTTGCGGTTGGCGTCGCACTTGCGTTACTAAAGAAAGGAAATAATAGAAGATAGAAACAAAGGAGGAAGCGCATGATGAGGTACCGGAGAAGAGTCAAAAGACTTTAGCACAAGGAGTCGTGAATCGTGACTTGCTCTTACACTTATTAAAAGCAACACTAAGGTCGTAGTGATCAGTAGGAGCACTCAATCGCCGAAAAGTTCCCTCGCATTGTGATATATCGATACGCACTAAGGCGTCTGATACAAAGGTTTATTTTTATCGACCACGTGCACGGTAAAGATCTTCAAACTTTGGTCACCAACAACCTTGAATCCACCATGTTGAATCATCCGCAGATTCATGAGGCTAGCACCGGTAGCTAAAGGTACCGGGTCTTTCCCCGGCATTTGAATTTGCGCGCCCTGCACCACATACACAGCTTCGATACCGTGATGAAGATGCGAGTTCATGTTCTCGCCAGGCTTATACTCGGCCACTGAAGAGATCACTTCCATCCCAGTCTCTCGGCCATTTGGTCCAAGCAAATCGACTCTTTGTTTTTCTTGGCGTTGCGGCGAGTCATTGAGTGCCTGTGCTAATAAAGTGCTTACGCTACCGAGTGCAATTAAAGCGAAAGCTGAAATCCATTTTTGTAATTTCATGATGCTGTCTCCTACTCAGCTTGCACCCAATCGTGAAAACCGGTTACGACAATTGAGCACAAATAAACTATTTTTTCAGATGAATCTTAACCATAAAAATCGCTAAAAACTTGAGCCATCTTCTTTCAAGAATTCAATTTCTTCGGCCGTCGAAGCACGCCCTAAAATCGCATTGCGGTGCGGATAGCGTCCAAAGCGATCGATGATACGTTTATGCTTAAGTTCAAATTCGTAGTTACCCTGCGGTGCACGCTCTTTGAATAACTGTTCGGCGAATGCGTGTATCTGTTTTGATTCACTGTGCATCAAAGGCATGTACATAAAATTGCGTTCGATCGCCGACATTTCTTGATCAGCACCGCCTCGCAGAGCTTCTTGCGTCAAGACAAGCGCTATCGGGTCCTGGGCAAAAGCGCGCGCAGTGCCACGATAGACATTACGAGAAAACTGATCGAGCACGATGATTTCCGCCAAGCGACCATAAGGATGGTCGCGCCAGGCGGACAGTTCACCCGCTGCCGCTGCAATTAGCGTCGCACCAAAACGCTGCGCGATCAATTGATCGAAGGCTGGATCAACTCGCCACCATTGTTTGCTATCAATTTCTTTAAACCAGAAATCAATGACCTCTTGATACATGACCGTACTCCTCATTTTTACTTGTTTTGAGTCGATATTAATCGTTCAGGTGCCAGTATCCCATACTCTTGCAATTGCGCCGAACCTAGCAACTGCCGCATACCATGCTCATCATCAACATACACCCGAACACGACCAAGCTGTTGTGGATAACTGAGACCTTCTTTACCAAGTGGAATTCTTTGTCCTTGCAAAAATCGGCGGGCCAGTTCAGATGTCAGCACGAGCGCTGGAAAGCTCGACAGCAAAGCGTCAACAGGTGCCAATAATTGCAAGCGCTGCGACTCTTCCATCGCGATCAAATCATCAAGCGTAACGGTATTTTCTAAAACCAAATGTCCCACATGGGTACGACGCAAAGCGTTTAAATGTGCACCACATCCTAAGGCTGCACCAATATCTTCGCCCAGAACTCGAATATAAGTCCCCTTACTACAGCGCACATTTAAGGTTAAAAATGGCGCCTCATAGTTGACGAATTCAAGCAAATGGATAGTAACGGGACGCGCTTCGCGCTCTAAGGTAATACCTTCACGAGCGTATTCATACAAGGCTTTACCATC
>CALKVB010000130.1 GCA_937996605.1 uncultured Oxalobacteraceae bacterium
GATCGATCTTATCCAAAAACGTCAACCTCATAAAATAGGTATCAATACCTCAACCCATTTTGCTCATGCCGATGGGCTCGACCACACTGAATACCAAGAGTTTCAAAACAAGTTGCCAGCCAACTTAAAAAACAAAGTGGTTTCGGCAGAGCCGCTGGCGATTCGGTGGCTAGAAACTCGTACTGCACGAGAGATGCAGTTTTATCCGCAGCTCATACGCACGACACATCAGATAATCGAAGAAGGCTTTTCTGAAAAAGTGATCGTGCCTGGTATCACGACAAGTGAAGATGTTGTATGGTGGTTCCGTCAGAAAATTCGAGACCTAGGCTATGACACGTGGTTTCATCCCACCGTTGACATCCAACGCGCAGACCCTAACAACGACGAGGCGCAGCGTAGTTTTTCAAGCCGTCCCAAGACCGACGTCATCCTACCTGGCGATTTGATTCATGTTGATATCGGTATCACTTATCTACGATTGAATACGGACATTCAGCAGCATGCCTATATTTTGCGTCCAGGTGAAACCAGTGTGCCAGAGTCGATCAAAACCGCGTTTGCGCACGGCAACCGCTTACAAGACATCTTGACTATGCAGTTTAAGGAAGGGAAAACTGGCAACCAAGTGTTGGCCGATGCCTTGGCACAGGCAAAGAACGAAGGAATTGTTCCTAGCATCTATTCACACCCGATTGGCTACCATGGTCACGCGGCGGGACCAGCGCTTGGTATGTGGGATCAACAAGCTGGAGTGCCGGGAACAGGCGAACAGCAACTACGCAAAAATACTGCGTACTCGATTGAACTAAATGCCACGAGCATGATCCCTGAATGGAAAAAAACGATACGCATCATGCTAGAAGAAGATGCATTTTTTGATGGGGAAAAAGTACGCTATATCGATGGTCGTCAAAAAGAGATTTACACAATTCCTCGTTTTGACCGTTTCAATCAGAATTAAAGCAACTTCCAAAGGTCTCATTGATCAAAACGAAAAGCCACACTGTCCAGTGTGGCTTTTTTGTCTGAGGAGAAAATCAAAACAAGAGGAAAGAAGATTAACGGCGCTCACCACGACGAAAATCGATTTGCTCGACACGTATCACCTTTACATCTTCAACATCACTGTTTGAATATTGAGAACGATTCTGCGAAGAATCACGAGGCACTTTATTCGCGCCAACATTCATGAAGACCAAAAGCAATAAGAGCTTAATCAACATGAAAGCCACAAACAGAGTCAAAATCAAAGGCACAATGGTAACGATCAACGCTACCCCAATACACAACACCAACAACTTAGGCAAAGGGGTACGCATCAGCATTTGCGCTGCTCTGCCGCCCAAGGCACGTAACTCTTGCCATGCTTGACGCAACACCGAATACAAATATTGACTAGTTGAAGTTTTCATCTTGAATCCCTGTAAAAAAATGAAGGCAGACAAACTATATGTCAGCACAAACACAGTCTCTCGCGGAATCCGACCAAATCACAAATAGGCGGAACGAAATGCAAAAATCATGTGCTGGAGGATTATCGTGCCAAGCCTAATGTCAAGACTACGGTAAAACTGTAGACAGATAGCCGCCTCAACTGTTATCCGAAAGAAATATT
>CALKVB010000131.1 GCA_937996605.1 uncultured Oxalobacteraceae bacterium
TTCTTCACTTGCCTACCTAAAGCGTTTTCCAGTCAACAGCTTAAAAATTGATCGTTCCTTCATTAAAGACATGCCTAGTGATAGTAATGACACCGCCATTGTTCTCGCGATTATTGCTATGGCTAAAACATTGGGTCTGAAGGTAGTCGCGGAAGGTGTGGAAAACAAGATCCAATTGGATACTTTGGTAAGTAGTCAATGCGATGAATATCAAGGCTTCTATTTCTCAAAAGCAGTGCCAGAGGAAGCGTTTATGGCTTTACTTGAGTCTCAGTCCTAGCCATTTATTGCTACTTCCTAAATTCGAGCTAGGCTTGCAATAAAGAATATTCTACGCAGAAGAAATCCTTGCCTGTATTGGCTGAGGCGGCAACCACTGTCGCTTTTTTAGGCAAATCTCGGTTTGCCCTATTTTCCGCAATAAACACATGTTTATTGCTCATATCCCACTTTCAGTATCTTCGCTAAGTCTCTAATTTATTGAGATATTCTTCAATTTTGTACTTTAATGGTCTTCGCTAAGTCATTGACTTTATTCAAGAATTTCCTGTTTTGATGCATTAATTCGCTTGACCGAGCTCAAAGCTTCCTCTAAAGTGGGAAAAAGTGTCAAAAAGTGTTTTTTTGTGGTGAAAATTCACTTTTCAATTTTCTTTATACAGAGTGATAGGTCAAACAGTGTTCCAAGGCGCGTCAGCACTCAATCTCGATGCAAAAGGGCGGATGTCAATTCCAGCTCGGCATCGTGACGCCTTGACTGTGCAATGTGAAGGGCGCGTCACTTTGACACGTCATCCACACGGCTGCTTGCTCTTATTCCCTCGCCCAACTTGGGAAGCGCATCGCGAGCAAATCGCGGCGTGGCCGATGGCGGCACGTGCTTGGCAACGAATCTTCCTCGGCAATGCTTCAGACGTTGAAATGGATAGCACAGGACGCATCTTGGTGGCACCGGAGTTGCGTAGTGCAGTCGGTTTGCAGCGCGACGTGATGTTGCTGGGTATGGGTTCTCACTTTGAAATTTGGGATGCTGCGAAGCTTGCGGAAAATGAAGCGCAAGCCATTGCCGGCGGCATGCCCGATGCACTCAGCAATTTCTCCTTTTGATAGCAAGTCATGACTGTCAAACCTACAGGAGAACTGATTCACCTCACGGTGTTATTAGACGAGGCTATTGAAGCTCTCGAGATTCAAGACGAGCGTGCTAATGGCACGTACGTTGATGGCACTTTTGGGCGTGGCGGACATAGTAGAAAGTTGTTACAGCAGTTGGGCCCGAAAGGTCGCTTAATTGCGTTCGACAAAGATCCATATGCCATTGCCAATGCCGAACAAATTCAAGACCCACGTTTTCAAATCATGCACGATAGCTTTGCCAATATGGCTGCTTGTTTGCAGCAGGCAGGTGTCGAACGAGTCGATGGCATTTTGATGGATCTGGGTATTTCTTCGCCTCAAGTCGATGACGCTGAGCGCGGTTTTAGTTTTAGACACGATGGCCCATTAGATATGCGTATGGATACCACGCGCGGTATTTCTGCTGCGGAGTGGTTGGCGCAAGAAGATGAGCAAAAAATCAGGGAGGTCATAGAAAATTATGGGGAAGAACGGTTTGCTTTTCAGATTGCAAAGGCGATTGTTGCTCGCCGGGCGGTCGAGCCCATTTCAAGTACAAGGCAGCTTGCAGAGCTCGTTGCAAACGCCGTCAAAACTCGCGAGAAGGGCAAAGACCCGGCAACTCGCACCTTTCAGGCTATACGGATTTTCGTCAATCAAGAGCTTGCGGACCTCGAGGCCGGTTTAGCCGCGGCATATGACCATTTGGCGCCGAATGGTCGGATGGCGGTAATCAGTTTTCATTCGCTGGAAGACCGCATCGTCAAACAATTTTTTGCTGCTAAGGTCAATGTCGCCCAGCCAGATCGTCGTTTGCCGATCCGTACCATCGATTTGCCACAACCGAAGATGAGGCTGCTGTCGCGTATCAAACCTAGCGAGCAAGAAGTGCAAGCCAATCCACGCGCCCGTTCCGCCATTATGCGCGTCGCTCAAAAAATCGAAGGGGCGAACTAATGGGTACGCGCCTCAATATTTTGCTCGGACTAATTTTAGTGGCCTGTGCTTTGTCATTGATCAACGCGCAGTATCAGGCGCGAAGCTTGTTTATCGAACTAGAACGTACGCAAGCCCAAAGCAAACAGTTTGAATTACAGTGGACTCAATTGAAGTTGGATCAATCGACTTACGGCAAACATTCACGGATTGAAGCAGTGGCAGAAAAAGAGTTGAACATGACGCCGCTCACCGCAGATCGAACGCAATATTTGACGGCGGAGGTGGTGAAATGAGCCGTCCAACGCATAATCAACGAACAGCCGCAGGACGCGGCGTTTCCTTTTCTTCTAGCCCTGTTCTGGAAGTTCGTTTGCCAGTATGGCGCTCACGTTTAGTCTTGTTCTTTTTGTTTGGTGCATTCTTTGCGCTGATGGTGCGAGCACTCTTTCTGCAGGGGATGAACACTGAATTTCTGCAGAAGCAAGGCGCTACGCGTTACGCGCGCACCATAGAACTTCCCGCAACGCGCGGCAAAATTACCGATCGTAATGGTCAAGTTTTAGCGTCTTCTATTCCTGTGAAAGCAGTGTCTGCATTCCCCGAAGATGTGGTCGATGCGCCGAAAGAGAAATTGCTCGAGTTGGCACGACTCCTCGAAATGAGCGAAGCCGAGCTGCGTAAGAAGCTAGATTCGGATCGCCAATTTGTTTATTTGAAACGCCAAGTCGAACAAGATGTTGCAGATAAAGTTTTGGCTCTGAATATCCCTGGCGTAGAAACTCGCAAAGAGTACAAGCGCTTCTATCCAGAGGGTGAAGTTATGGCTCACGTGGTGGGCTTTACTAATGTTGAAGATAAAGGGCAAGAGGGCATAGAGCTTGCCTCTGAGAAGAGTTTGGCGGGTAAAACGGGCAGTCGTCGCGTTATTAAAGATCGTCTTGGTCGTATTGTTGAAGATATTGAGTCGATTCGCGAGCCGCATGATGGTAAGGATTTGAAGCTTTCAGTCGATAGCAAAATTCAGTACATCGCTTATACCCATCTCAAAGAAGCAATCGAGAAACATAAAGCGAAAGCGGGAGGTGCGATCGTGTTGGACGTGCACACCGGTGAAGTTTTGGCTCTGGTGAATTTGCCGACTTACAACCCCAATGACCGCGCTGTTCTCACGGGCGCGCAATTGCGTAATCGTGTCATGACTGACACCTTCGAGCCTGGCTCGACGATGAAGCCTTTTACCGTGGCTCTGGCGTTGGATACAAAGCGGGTAACTCCAGATACGGTGTTTCAAACAGCTCCAGGTGCAATGACCATCGGCACTGCCACCATTCATGACGCACACAAGCAAGGAGCGCTGACAGTCGCTCAAGTGATTCAGAAGTCGTCAAACATCGGCACTGCAAAGATGGCGCTACAAATGCCGCCACAAGAAATGTGGGAAATGTTCACGTCAATCGGGCTAGGACAACAGCCGAAATTTGGTTTTCCAGGAGCAGTTGCAGGGCGCATGAGAAGTTATAAAACTTGGCGTCCGATTGAACAAGCAACGATGAGTTATGGGCATGGCCTCTCAGTTTCTTTGATCCAGATTGCACGCGCTTATATGATCTTTGCGCGCAACGGTGACACGATTCCTTTGACATTTCAGCAGTCGAACGAAATTCAATTAGGCACGCGAATCATTTCTGAAAAGACGGCGGCTCAAGTGCGTGAAATGTTGGAAACGGTCACCTTGCCAGGCGGCACTGCGCCGCAAGCACGTATTCCTGGATATCGCGTCGGTGGTAAAACGGGTACCGCCCACAAAGTTGAAGATGGCCGTTATGTGAACAAGTATCTGGTTGATTTCGTTGGCTTTGCTCCGGTTTCAAACCCACGTGTCATCGTCGCCGTCATGATAGATGAGCCCACAGTCGGTGGCCATTTCGCGGGACCTGTTGCTGGCCCCGTGTTCGCGGCAATTATGCAAAACGTCTTACGTTCATTGAACGTTGTGCCTGATTCATCTGTCATGAATATCATTCCTGACGATGGCGTGCCGGAGAGCCTGTAATGAAAACTTTGACCGACATCGATCAATTATTGAACTGGCTGCGTGAACATGCGCCGCAAGCCAAGCTAACAACCGATTCGCGTCGTGTCGGTGTTGGTGATGTATTTTTTGCCTTGACCGTGCCTGGTGGGCGCGGTGATGGCCGTGATGATGAGGGCCAGGCCGCTGAGCGCGAACACGTAGGGGTTGGCGTCGCCGCCGGGCAGGCGGCGGTAAAAGTAGCACGTGCACCCCGGGCGCGGGCACCCACGGGCACGCCCCCCAACCCTGCCGCCCCTGCTGAGCGCCAGCGTGGCGGCGCAGCCGCCCTGCAGCCAGGCATTGAACGCGTCGAGGTCGCGCTGGGGCGCGCTCTCAACATCGACCACCCGCCCAAACACCGCTTCAGCGAGGAGGGCGCATCCCTCCGCTTCCGCATCATCCGCATCC
>CALKVB010000132.1 GCA_937996605.1 uncultured Oxalobacteraceae bacterium
TTTCAAGCAGAAGACGGCATACGAGATAGTACAAGGTGACTGGAGTCCAGACGTGTGCTCTTCCGATCTAAGCAACCTGCCATGATAATAGGCTTGCGACCAATCTTATCGGACAATGCACCGAATACGACGAAGAAAGGTGTACCGATAATCAAAGAAGCGGCGATCATCAAGTTCGCAGTAGCATTGTCGACTTTTAAGGTATTAGTGAGGAAGAACAGAGCATAGAATTGACCTGTGTACCATACGACTGCCTGACCTGCTGTCAAACCAACCAAGGCCAAAATAACGATCTTCAAGTTACTCCATTTACCGAAAGATTCGGTCAATGGTGCTTTGGAGACTTTGCCTTCGGACTTCATCTTGGCGAATGCTGGAGATTCGTTCATGGACATACGAATCCAAACTGAGATCGCTAACAAAATGATAGAGACCAAGAAAGGAATACGCCAGCCCCAATCAGCGAAGGCTTCTTCGCCAACGGCCGTACGAGCGCCTAAAATCACGAGCAAGGATAAGAACAAACCCAAGGTCGCGGTAGTTTGAATCCAAGATGTGAACAAGCCACGTTTGCCGCGTGGGGAGTGTTCCGCCACATAAGTCGCAGCACCGCCATATTCACCACCAAGTGCTAATCCTTGCAACATACGCAAAATAATCAGCAAAACCGGTGCCGCGATACCAATTACTTCGTAACCTGGTAAACAACCGACGATAGCAGTTGAGCCACCCATAATTACAATCGTGACTAAGAAAGTGTACTTACGTCCTATCATGTCACCGAGACGACCAAACACTAAAGCGCCAAACGGACGAACGATGAAACCTGCTGCGAAAGCGAGCAGTGAGAAAATCATTTGCGAATTTGGATCGAGTGCGGTAAAGAATTTTTTACCAATAATGGCGGCCAGAGTGCCGTATAGATAGAAGTCGTACCATTCAAAAACGGTGCCGAGCGAGGATGCGAAAATAACTTTTCGTTCCTCTTTGGTCATTCCCTCTGATGCAACTGATGCTGTGCTCATAAAGTCTCCTTTTTATGATTGTAGTTATGTTACTAATTTGTGCTGCGAATTCCTCATATATTTATATTCTCGCCTAATAAACTATCAACTTTGCTTGCAAATGACAATCGAAATTTGTCAGGAATTGAAAAATTGATTTACTTCGTTTGTAAACGTTGTGAAAAACGAAAAATAAGTGAAATCCCTAATTGGTCGTTTATGATGGGCAAGCTAATGCTATTTCGTATAAAGCCATACACGAATTTTTTTAAGAGTTACCGTCGTTGGCGGTGTGATTGATTTACATCAAATTTGCTGAGGCGTGCATGACGTCAACCACTGAAGTTGTCGAGTGTGATCTTTTAGTTATTGGTGGCGGCATTAATGGTGCCGGCATCGCGCGTGACGCTGCCGGGCGCGGCCTGAAAGTTGTGTTATGTGAAAAGGATGATCTGGCCTCGCATACTTCATCCGCTTCCTCGAAGCTGATTCATGGCGGCCTTCGTTACCTTGAATATTATGAATTTGGTTTGGTGAGGAAAGCACTCCAAGAACGTGAAGTGCTTATGCGCTTGGCGCCGCAACTTATTTCACCCTTACGATTTGTGATGCCACATCGGCCAGGCTTGCGTCCTCGCTGGTTATTGCGAGCAGGACTATTTCTGTATGATTTTATTGCGGCAAGAGCACTGTTACCGTCGTCGCGAGCGATCGATTTTGCTTCTCATGCGAGTGGTGCGGCGCTGAAAAAATCCTTTCGACATGGTTTTGTGTACTCGGATGCATGGGTAGACGATGCGCGTCTTGTGGTGCTCAATGCTTTGGATGCGCATGAGCGCGGGGCGCGAATTTTTACACACACTGCCTGCACGGGCTTGACAGCACAAGATGAACATTGGCTTGCGCAACTGCAGGCAACCACTGCGCATGGTTTAAGTATGACTTTAAAAGCGCGGGCGGTGGTGAATGCGACAGGTTCTTGGGCGGCCGATTTTCAACATACCTACTCACCGAGTTTGCCGCAGAAAAATTTAAGATTGGTGCAGGGCAGTCATATCGTTGTTCAACGCCTTTTTGAACATAATCATGCTTATATTTTTCAACATCCTGATGGGCGGATTGTTTTTGCCATTCCGTATGAACAAGAGTACACCTTGATTGGTACTACGGATCTAGAATTTCAAGGTGATCCTAATCAAATTGGTATTTCGGCGCAAGAAGTTGCTTACCTTTGCGAGCTTAGCAACCAATACTTTGAAAAACAGATACAAGCACAAGACGTGGTGTGGTCTTATTCAGGTGTTCGTCCATTGGTTGATGATGGGCATAGTGATGCAAAAGCAATCACACGAGATTACCGTTTCGAAATGGACGTGCAAAATGCGCCAATCTTGCACGTGTTTGGCGGCAAGATTACAACGTACAGAAGGCTCGCGGTCGAGGCGATGAATAAATTAGCACCAACGCTAGGAATAACGTCTGAGGACTGGACGGCACACGCAGTCTTGCCTGGAGGCGATTTATTCTTTCCGACCGCAGATAATAGGAATGTCGTAAATTTTGCGAAGTTTGTCGATGCCTGCCGCCAATCCTATCCTTTTCTGTCTGAGAGTTTGCTGATGCGTTATGTGCGTTTGTATGGTGCCCGTATTCATCAGCTACTAAAAGCTTGTGATAGTGTAAGCGCCATGGGTGAAGAGATTTTGCCTGGATTATTTGACATTGAGGTGCAGTACCTATGTCGATTTGAATTCGCTAAGGTAGCTCAGGACATTCTTTGGCGACGTACCAAACTAGGCCTTCATTTACCAAAGAACGCTGAGGCAATCTTAGACGCTTGGCTTGAGCGCATCCCTTAAAGTCACTGCCCTAATATGAGTTTATCTTTCGGATGATAGAGTGGATATTTTCTCTTTATCGCCCGAATTTGCCATCTATGCCCCACTTTATGCAATTGGTCGCTATTCGATTTCACCCCGATTGTTTTCCCCTTACAGTTCTACCATCGTCAAGATCGAATGAATAGTGTGAACTTAAGGAGGCAATATGAATAAGACAGAATACCTAAATCTTTTACAGCACGAGATGCAAGACCTAGCAGTCGCGACACAAGAGCAACTCCTCCGTGAGACGCAAGAAAAGTTTCGACAAGGAGAAGCAAACGGTAAAACAGAGGCTGAAATTTGTGAGCAAATACCTCATCCTCGTGTGGTCGCAGCGCAGGCAAGAGCGAGCGCGCGTTTTCAAACTTTGAAGAAAGACTTTAGTCTGGGTAATTTTTTCGGCCTATTAATTTCACTAATCGGCCTCATGATCTTCAATTTATTAATGATCGTCCCTGCTTTTGCTTATAGCATTCTGTTATTTGCCTCTTACCTCGGCTCACTCGCAGTATGGGTCTCAGGTGTAGGCGTGTTGGCTGCTAGTATGTCTGGTGTGCCTGAGGTGCAGTTTAAAGGCGGGCCGCATCATGTTCATACGAGAAATCACCATGGCTACGATGTTCAGCATTTCGGCGCGAGAAATGTACGTGTCGATGTCAGTGAGAACGGTATCGTGATCGATAAAGAAGGAGCGCGCCAAGCGATTGAAGCAATTGCGGAAGATGTGGATAGTGCTATGCACTTTGATCACCAGCAATCGACTATTACGATTAAGAACCAAATGCGGGGTGCTCACTTCTTTCTTGGCGCTGCCTTACTTGGTTTAGGTACTATTTTGCTGTTACTTTGCTTGATGATGACTAGACTTACGTTTGTTGGATTCAAAAAGTACTTGCTATGGAATCTGTCAGTATTACGTGCCCCAATCACAGCTGGCTAATGAGGAGATAATTGAGATGAAAACATTTGCAAAAATTGGTCTAGGAATATTTGTTTTTGGGTTTGTAGTGGCAGTCTTGGGGGCTATCGTAATCCGCACCAGTGCACCTCGGCCAGTTGCACAAGCGAGCCAATCTGCATCGGCAGTGGCTGCACCAGCTTCTTCCGCCCAGTTAGATGCAGCGACCTCATCGAAGCCTGCTGTAGCTGCATCTGCTGCAGCGCAAAACGGTGCAGCGGTAAAAAACTAAGTTTCATTCGTATGTCGAGAAAGACGGCGCGCCGCGTTGAAGTGAGCTCAGCTAATTGAGTGCACTTCAACGCGGCGCGCTTTTTACTGCAATGCGACTTAACTACTGCAAAACACTGGTATGCAGTCAAAAATACACATTTGCATTGCACAATGCCATGCTTTATTTGCGCTATCCGACATTCTGGGATAATCTTTGAGCGTTCGTAATTTCTGGCTATTGGCAAAGGGGCCTGTCCGGAATACGCAGACTTTCTCTTTCAACTTGATTGATTCGGATTTATGACTACTTTTCATCGTAAGAGCGCTTTCGTATTGTTGTTGGTTTCAAGCTTCATAAGTGGTGCATTCGCCCAACAAAACTCGGTACAGTTTATGGGTGCTGCGAACGCGAAAGTCGCGAAAGCTGCCGCGCTTAAATCCAAATGGGAGGGGCCTACCTCTGGTCCCAAGTTACAGCGCGACAAGAAGATTGTTTTTATCGCAGGAGATATGACGGATGCCGGCACTTACGGTGTTTTTAATGGTATGAAAGAGGCTGTGGCCGGGGCTGGCTGGCAGGTTCTGTCAATTGATTGCCGTGGCCGTTGTAATCAGTCAGCAAATGTGGTGAGCCAGGCTTTAGAAATGAAACCTGCCGGTATTGTATTGGCGGGTGTGGATGCAGCGAGTCAAACAAAGGGTTTAACTGCGGCAGCGCTGGCGAAGGTCCCGGTTGTCGGATGGCATGCGAGCTTCAAAGCAGGTGCGGTGCCAGGCCTATTTACGAATATCACTTCCGATCCTAAAGAAGCAGCACAATTGGCGAGTTTGTTTGGGGCAGTAGAATCAAATAGCAAGGCCGGCATTGTAGTCTTCACCGATACGTCCAATCCCTATTTGGCGACAAAGTCAGGCGCTATCGTCGAGACGCTCAAACAATGTGAGACTTGTCGTATTTTGAGTGTTGAAGATTTACCGTTGATGGAGTCTCGCAAGAAATTCCCTAGCCTAGTTGAGTCTTTGGTTAAGCGTCATGGTAATAAATGGACTCATATCATTGCAATTAATGATGTGTATTTTGACATGATGGATAAGCCAGAAATCGAAGCCATGATAGAAGCTAATAAATTGCGAGGAATTTCAGCCGGAGATGGCTCCCCAACAGCATTTAAACGGATTCGTAAAAGTGATCTGCAAGTCGGTACGGTACCAGAGCCTTTGATGTTGCATGGGTGGCAAATTGTTGATGAATTAAATCGAGCGTTTTCAGATGTGGCACCAAGTGGCTACCATGCGCCTTTGCATTTGGTGACACTGCAGAATATCAACTACGACGGTGGACCAAAAGACGTGTTTGATCCTTCGAATGATTTCCGTAGTAAGTATCAAGCTTACTGGGTGAAATAATTCGATTGCATGAACCACTAAAAGGGCGAATAATTCGCCCTTTTTTATTGCGACGAAAAATCTGAAGCGATGATTTTGTCGTCACCAGCATTGGGCTAGACATGAACAAAACCGAAGCTATTGCGATCGCCAACGAGTCACTTATGGCTAATGCATTAAATGAGCGAAATACCCAGTTTTCTCAATTAGTGCGTTATGTCAATGACGAAGGTTGGTGGTTGAATATTCCTTTGAGTAATTTTCGTAAAGAAAATCACTTTTTAATTTGTAGCGAAAAAGCGCGCATTATTCGGCACTTAATGCTTAAGCCGAATTGCATCTTGAGTCCGGCGACCAAGTTTCGTGTCAAAGATGGTGTTGCTGATGTGTTTATATCTGCTGCTAATCCCAAGAAATTGGTCGATATTCTTGAGGGGGGAACCAAGTATAGCTTTAACAAACATTTGGTTGACGAGCATCGGTACTGAGTTGCAGCTAACTGCCAAGGCTGGTAAATCCACGCCGCCCTTGCAATCCACCGCTATGAACAAGTACGATTTTTTGAGTCTTGTTGAAGCGTTTTAGCTGGCATAGTTGGGCGACTGCGTAGAATAATTTTCCAGTGTAGACGGGTTCGATTGGTATACCTGTTTCATGTTCAAAATTTAGACAAAAATTGAGTAATGCTGGGGTAGTTTTTGCGAATCCCCCATGATCATATTCCGTGAGTATCTCGAAGTTTGTATAAGGGGGATAGCCTGCTTCTTGCAGCAGGTCCTGCACTTTGTTTTTTAGAAAATGGGCGTTCTGTACAGCCGCAATCCCAATTACTTTGCCATGCCCTGCTAAGCCAGCAATAATCCCTGC
>CALKVB010000133.1 GCA_937996605.1 uncultured Oxalobacteraceae bacterium
GTGCAAGTTTTCGGCGGCGCGGGTTACACCCGCCCTACGAGGCGAATTGGTGAGATTGGAAGAGACATGAAAAAAGGCTACAAACAATTAGTGGAAGAAGCCAACGCTCAGATCAAAACGTATAGCGTGGTCAAAGCGCAAGCGAAACTTGCAGACCCGAATGTGCAGTTCATCGATGTGCGCGATATTCGCGAATTGGAACGCGAAGGCATTATCCCCGGCGCCTTCCATGCGCCACGCGGCATGATCGAGTTTTGGATCGACCCCGATTCACCGTATTTCAAACCTGTGTTTGGCGAACAAAAAGAATTCATCCTATTCTGCGCAGCCGGCTGGCGTAGTGCATTGACGACGAAGACGGTACAAGACATGGGCCTAGAAAACGTCGCCCACATCGACGGCGGCTTCGGCGCATGGAAAGCAGCGGGTGCGCCTACGGCGGTGAAAGAGAAAAAGTGATTTCGGGATTATGGATATTAATATGGCTGAGAAAAAATTTAAGCTTTCGAAAGAAGAAATTGCGCCGATTGCTCTTGGATTGGGAGGCTGCTTCGCAACAGACCGGATTGTTGTAGATGGTCGCCCAGTTGGTTATATGTACCGACGAGATCCAATTCGGGAAGAAGATAGTGGATGGTGTTTTTTTGCAGGCGATGAAGATGAAGTATATATGGCTGATTCTAGCAAGCATGATATTTACGACGTGAATACAATTGTAAATTACGACCCATCGATCCTTCCTTTTATAGATTCGGAATGCGGATGTAAGTTCGAAAGAGATGATGAGGGAGACTTTGTTCTGGTCGAGTAAAGAGGTTGGCTGAAGTTAGGGCTGTCCTCCCGCTTCTAAGTCGCCAATGTTGCACAACAGAAAATGGAAAAAGAAAGTGTTGTTGTTTGAGGTGTAGCTGGGAATTCGAGGCGCACGCGCCTCGCCAGCGGAAGGGTGGTCGCTTACCAGCGAACATTCCTAAGAACAGTTTCAACACTTTCCCATTTTTTGTTGTGCAGCATTGGGAACCCGAAGGGCGAATTAGTGCGGTCGCCTTTTTTGGGTTACCTTTTTTGGCGAAGCAAAAAAGGTAACTGGCTGTCGGGCCACACCCGACCAGAGAACGTAATCCAATCAGAAAGGTGGTGGAGCAATCTCGATTACTTTGAGCTTCATCAGCTAGCTAGTTGACTCCACCGCCTCAATGGAAAAACAAATACGCCACAAAAATCGCCGCGACTACACCCGCCAAATCCGCCAACAACCCCAGCGAAATCGCATAACGCGTTTTACGAATTCCTACCGAGCCAAAATACAAAGCGACGATGTAGAAAGTCGTATCAGCAGAACCTTGGAAGATGCACGCCAAGCGGCCAACAAAAGAATCGGGACCATAGGTTTTCATGGCGTCGACCATCATCGCGCGTGAGCCGCTGCCGCTCAATGGTTTCATCAGCGCGGTCGGTAAGGCCGCGGTGAAATCGGTGTTGATACCGAATTGCGTGAAGAGCCAATTGAAGCCTGAGACGATCATTCCCAATACGCCGGAATTGCGCAGTACACCAATCGCGACCAACATGCCGACTAAGTAAGGAATGATGGTGATCGAGGTCGTAATGCCGCCTTTTGCGCCTTCGATGAAGGCTTCGTACACATTCACACCTTTGCGCATGCCGCCAACTAGAAAGGCGATGATGATAGAGAACAGTAATAGGTTCGCGGTGAGCTTAGAGAAGACTTCGAGTTCATTACGCGTCAAGCATTGACTCAGATACCAAACCAAAAAAATGATGAAGCCACTGATGCCGCCAAGCCAACCGAGTACGACGCGGTTGAGTAAATTAATGCGTTGACGAATGGCGACAGCGACCAAGCCCACCATGGTGGCGACATAGGTGGCAATCATGCAAGGGATAAAAATGTCCGAAGGATCTGCTGCGCCGAGCACAGCACGTTGTGCCATGATGGCTAGTGGAATTAGCGTGAGCCCTGACGTATGCAATACCAAGAACATGATCTGTGCATCGCTGGCTTCGTCTTTATTCGGGTTCAGTGTTTGCAAGCTTTCCATCGCTTTTAGGCCGAAGGGCGTGGCTGCGTTATCGAGGCCTAACAAGTTGGCCGAGAAATTCATTACCATATGGCCGTTGGCCGGATGATCTTTCGGTACGCCTGGAAAAATACGAGCAAAGAAGGGCGCGATCAGTTTTGCTAGCCAATTGATGGCACCCGCTTTTTCACCGATATTCATAATACCCAACCACAAAGTCATCACACCTGCCAGTGGTAAGGCAATCTCCATTACACCAATGCGCGCCGAATCAAAGGTGCCGTCCATGATGCGCTTGAAGACTTCGGTGTCACCAAAGAACAGCCATTGTGCCAAGGCAGCGATGAAGCCGACGATGAAGAAACCGATCCAGATGTAATTGAGTGCCATGGTGTCGTCTGTTGAAAGTTATTGATTTTGTTCTGTTCTGACTTTTTATGCTAACTGCGTGCGCTTACTATGCTTGCTTCTTGCCGTAGTCTGCATCAACCTTGATCCACGCCGTTAACACAAAGCCTGGGATAGTACATAGACACACCCATAAGAAAAAGTGGGGATAGCCAAAGTAGTTCGACAGCATGCCACTAAACATACCCGGAATCATCATGCCTGCCGCCATGAAGCCCGTGCACAAGGCATAGTGTGACGTTTTGAGTGGACCATCGGCGATCATCATCAAAATCATCAAGAAGGCAGTAAAGCCAAAACCGTAGCCAAATTGCTCGACTGCCAGCGCAGCGGCAATGACGCTTAAACTCTCAGGTTGCGCATAGGCCAAAAACAGAAAGGCAAGATTCGGTAAATGCACCGCCGCCATCATTGGCCACAACATTTTGCGTAAACCAAAACGCGAGATTAACCAGCCGCCGAGCAAACCACCGAGTGTCAAGAAGCTGATGCCGACGATGCTATAGGCCAAGCCAAAATCGTGATTCGACAATCCCAAACCGCCTTTCTCGCGCGGATCGAGCATAAACAAACTTACCACTTTCAACGCTTGTGATTCGCCCAAACGGAACAGCAAAATAAACGCGAGCGCGATGGCTATGTCTTTCTTAGCGAAGAAGGCACGGAAGGTGGCAAAAAATTCGCGCATGACTTCGTCGACGCTGACTTGTTTGCCGTGCACTTCTAAGATGCTCTTATCGTCAGCGGGTTTCGGCAAGGCCCACAAATGATACAAGGCCAAGGCGATCAAGATAAAAGCCAGCACTTGAAACACGATGCTCCAGGTCGCCGCCCAACTGCCCGTATAAGTGAATAAACTATCAGAGGCCAAGGTCGGAATGCCACCGCCGATGACATTCGCGATGCGATAAAACATGCTCCGCACACCGATAAAACTGGCGCGTTCAGACGGTGCCAAACCGAGCATATAAAAACCGTCGGCAGCCACATCATGGGTGGATGAGGCAAACGCGATCAACCACAACACGGCTAAGCTGATAAAGAAAAAATGTGAAGTGTGTAGGCTCAGTGATAGAGCGAATAAGCTGGCACCGATCAACATTTGCGTCAGGATGACCCAAAAGCGTTTGGTCTTAAAAATATCCACCAGCGGTGACCACAAGGGCTTGATCACCCAAGGCAAGTACAACAAGCTGGTATAGAAAGTAATTTCGGCATTCGAGACGCCGAGATTTTTATACAGCACGCTCGACAAGCTTTGCGCCACGATAAAGGGAATCGCGCCGAGGAAAGCCAAGCTCGGCACCCACCACAAACCGTGGCGCGATTTCATTACTTGCCCGGCATGCACAGCTTGCTCTGTTTGGCCTGCACTCATGGCTTCGCTCCCGCTGTGCTTGCTGGCTGCGGCGCTTTGCGCGTCAACACCTCTAACATGGCGGCGGTCTCGGCGTCGATATTGCCATCAAACAGACTAGGGCGATAACGCATTTGGAACGCCGTGATCACGTTCTTGGTTTCTGGATCGAGTTTGCCGGTTTGCGGTGTGGCGTAGCCAAATTCCGCCAGTTTCTTTTGCATCCACGTGACAACAGGAAGTTGTGCTTCGAAGAGTGGTTTCTGTTGCGCCACTAATTGTTCGTCGGGCCACAGAATCAATCCCGCCTCAGCAAAACGTTTCCATGGGAAGTAAGGGCCAGGGTCGCTCTTGCGTTGTGGTGCGATGTCCGAATGGCCGAGTACAAACTCTGGTTTGATTTGATGGCGCGCCGCGATATCTTTCGCGAGCATGATGACGGCATCGATTTGTTGCGATGGGAAAGCAAAGAAGCGTTTGCCGTCAGGGGTTTCTTCGAAGCCGAAATTGACAATCTCGATGCCAATCGAACTGGCATTCAAGGCGGTGTAGTTCTTCCAGCTACTGAGGCCAGCGTGATACGCCATCTTGTTTTCATCGACCAATTGATAGACGCGTGGTTTGTCTTCATTGCTGACCAAGTAGTGGGCGCTGACCGCTTGTTCACTCAAGACCTTGAGCGACTTGTCGTGATCGAGCGCGGTGTAATGTAAAATCAAAAAGCGTACGCGGCTCTCTTGCGCTTTGGCGCTGACGCGGGTATCGATTTGATTCAGGTTAAAGCCCGGGCTAACGCAAGCACTGAGCACACTACTGAGTGCCAAGACACCGATCAACAAGCAAGATCTTGTGGTGCGATGGGTTGCGGACATGGCATGCGGAAGGGAGGAAATCATCATAAATAAGCGTCTCGTAAAGCTAAATGAGCAGCCGCGTGGTGTGCTGCATTGCTAGGATAATGGACTATGGTTTCAGCAGGAAGATGCTGTTCAAAACTGCGGGCAATGATGGGGTGTAATTCGCGGATGCGGCCGGCGAGGGCTAAGTCGCGGCGTCCAAAGCGCCGCGTCAGCAGATCGGCTAGGCGCGCTAACTCCATGCCAGCGCGTTGCAAAATGCCCGCTGCATCGCGGTCTTCATCAGCACACGCGGCAACGGCCAGCGCTAAACGCCCAACCTGTCCACGGCTGCCTTGATACAGAAACTGGCGTGAACTTGCCCAATCATGGCCACCAATCTGTTCGAACACAGCTTGCGCCATGGCCGATTGTTGCCAACATCCGGGCTGTTCATCTTCACGGCGCCAAATGTGTTTCAAGGCTTCACGTGCAATCCAATAGCCACCACCCGCATCATCCAAAATATAACCATGGCCACCAACACGATACAGTTGTTGGTCGCGGTCGATAAAGGCACCAATCGAGCCAGTGCCCGCATAAATCAAATAACCACCGCCAGCCTCGAAGGCATTGTAAAAAGCGATCTCGATATCGTTATTGGCACGAATGTGTTCCAGCGGGCAAGCGAAAGCTTGCTGTAAGAGTTGGCGTACGATCAGTTGTTGATCCGCACCGAGCAAACCAGTGATGCCTGCGCAAATATGGAGTGCAGATGCATCCGCGCTAGCCTCGTTGTCGAGCGGTACTTGCGCCCACAACTGGCGTGCGATTTCTGTGAACAAACTCAGCAAGCCGCCTTGTACTTCAGGATTCTGCAAATGTAGCGCGGTACTACCGTGGGTTACGCCTTCAGCGAGCACGTAGGATTTTTGCTGCTGCTCTTGCTGCTCTTGTTTTTTCTCGCAGCCACCGTGCGTATCGCCATCCGCCATCAAAGCAGCCCAACGGGTTTGGCTACCGCCCATATCGATGCCGAGGCAAAGACGCGGTTTGCTGACGTGCGGCGCTGTGCTTGTTGCTAAATCCAAAGGGCTTCCTCTATGTCTGTCGAGATGATGTTGTTCGTTTTTGCTACAGTGCACCATGTTATTGAATGGCGCTCAGCAAGTGCGACTGAACCTGCGTGGTATTATCTTCGAATTCGCTGCGTTTGCCTTTGTTAATCTTGCAAATAATGCGGCTTTTTTGAACGAGTTTCGACGAGTTAGCGATGTCCACCACAATTACCCCCGCCTCCTTGCAATTCCAATGCACTCAATTCACAGCCCTGCAAGCGGGCCCCAAGGTCTTGATCACGGGGGCAGTGCATGGGGACGAAACCTGCGGCACTGTCGCCATCCGCCGCATCATCGCCGAATTAAGCGAAGGCAAATTGGTGCTACAACGCGGGCATGTGAGTTTTGTCCCGGTGACCAATGTGAAGGCTTACGCCCAAGGCACGCGCTTTGGTGATCGCAATCTCAATCGACTTTTGCAACCCGTCACCGAAGTCAAAGAATTTGAAGATCAAGTTGCGAACTGGCTATGCCCACTCATGGCGCAACACGAAGTGCTGCTCGACCTCCATTCGTTCCGCGATGCCGGCCAAGCCTTCGCCATGAT
>CALKVB010000134.1 GCA_937996605.1 uncultured Oxalobacteraceae bacterium
GTTCAGACGTGTGCTCTTCCGATCTGACCGCGACGGGCGAAAAGCTCGAAGCTGGCTTCGACTGAAAAAAGCCAAATCCCTTGGCCAATTCTGCTGGAATTAAATTGCGTAATGAAACATCATTCACCAACATCAACAGTCGAATATGTTCGCCAGCATGCTGCACTTTAACTCCCATCGGTACATCACCCGTGATTACCGCGATTTCACTCTCGAAATCAATGCCCCACTCTTCCGAGATCAGAGCGATATCATCTGTTGGGCCGATAAAATCATCGCTGCCGCCTTGATACATCAAAGGATCATGCCAAAAGCTTTCGGGCATCTCGGCATTGCGAGCTTTGCGCACCAACTCCACATGGTTCACATAAGAGGAACCATCTGCCCATTGGTATGCACGCGGCAATGGTGCCATGCAATTCTTGGGATCAAATTCAAAACTATTGATGCCGCGACCTGCGTTTAATCGTTCATACACCGCCTCTAATTGCGGAGCAATGAAGTTCCAATCGTCTAGCGCATGTTGCAAACTAGGCGCAACTCCATCGGCGAGCTGTGCCGTCTTCAAGTCTCTCGACACCACAGCCAATTGGCCGTTGCGGGTACCATCTTTGATTGTCGCTAGTTTCATAATGGGTGTAAGTTTCGGTTTTAATCGGGAAAGTCGTTGTTGAAACCACAGCTTGTGACATACACTGATATTCTGCACTGATGCAGCCAAGCTTTAGTGTTTGCAAAATACTGAATCAGGCAGCATTGTAACCTCGTTCCGGCGGCAAGAAAAAGGAAGCGCATGAGCACAACAACGATAATCAATAGCGATCGTATCAAACTAAGAACTTTAGATGATCACGATGCTGCTTTTTACCTCGAGTTGCATAATGATCCTTCATTCATCGAAAACATTCGTGACAAAGGCATACGCACGCTCGAGGATGCGAAAGTCGCCATACAAACTGCACACAACGAGGTACAGGAAAAACAAGGTTTTAGTCTGTTTTTAATTGAGCGCCTCGAAGATGGCGCCGCACTAGGTCTGTGCGGCTTGGTCAAGCGCGACAATCTACCCGGCATTGATATTGGCTACGCACTTTTGCCACGGCACTGGGGACAATCCTATGCTTATGAAGCCTGTAAATTGACAATGCAATTTGCAGCGAATACGGTCAAACTAGAGGAACTCTACGCTATCGTTTCGCCGCACAACATTGCATCAAGCAAACTCTTAGAAAAGCTGGGATTCCAACGACGAAAGACCATTTCTCTGTCTGAAGGAAATCCCGTTACTCTATTTCACACCACCTTAACTACAGTAAAATCTTAGTACCAATTACAGGAAGCGATCCAAGATCTTACGACTATGTTTATCGATATCGAACATGTTTCGAATCAAGAAATGGATACCGTGATTATCCGCAATCAGTAAAGATTCTTTCCCAATACGTCGAATATCTTCGTCACCCTTGAGCACAAATTGTGTGGTGCCACGATCCGTTTCTACATGCCAGGTACATGGAGTCGCAAAACTCGTCACACTAACGATGCGAGCGATTTCAGGCATAAATTCCCTGCCTTCCAACTCAGTATCAATCAAGGCGCGCGCCTTAGCATCTAAGTCATTTAGATCATCAATCCATGCGACCTCTTGCCCATTTTCCAATACCAAAGAAATTCCTTGGCTCGGCGATTGAATAGGGAATGCACGTACCGGACGAACGTCTTCAAATCGCTCACCGTTGGCATCAATGAGCACTAATTTTTGAAAGCTATCTCTTTCCAAACTAAAACGCGTCGTCATCCTTACTCTCCTGCTATCGCTGCAGCGGCGGCATTACGCGCCTGTGCTTCGTACAATCTAAAATAAGCACCCTCTTTACTCATTAACTCATCGTGACTACCAATTTCGACCACCTCACCTCGATCCAAAACAACTAGGCGATCGGCTTTGTGCAACGTCGATAAACGATGGGCAATCGCAATTGTGGTGCGTCCTTGTACCAAATTGTCGAGAGCTTTTTGAATCTCTTTCTCGGTTTCAGAATCTACCGATGCGGTCGCCTCATCCATGATCAAAATACGAGGATCAATTAATAAGGCACGTGCAATCGAAATCCTTTGACGCTCACCGCCAGACAATCCTTGCCCCCGCTCACCGACCATCGAGTCATAGCCCTGCGGTAAGCGCAAAATAAATTCGTGTGCATGTGCGGCACGTGCCGCTGCAATAATTTGCTCGCGGGTCGCATCAGGTTTTCCATAGGCGATGTTGTCGGCAATCGTACCGAAAAATAGGAATGGCTCTTGTAGAACCAAACCGATGTTGCTGCGATATTGCGCCACAGGGAAAGATCGAATGTCGACGCCGTCAAGCAAAATAGCCCCCTCCGCTACGTCGTAAAAGCGACAAATCAAATTGACCAATGTACTCTTACCTGAACCACTATGACCAACCAAACCAATCATTTCGCCTGGCTTAATACTAAGGTTAATCCCGCGATTTACTGAGCGATTCCCATAGCGAAAACCCACTTCACGTAGTTCAATTTGACCTTTAACTTCTTTAATATTCACGGGATTTTGTGGTTCTGGAACACTAGAAACATGGTCCAAAATATCGAAGATACGCTTCGCTGCAGACGCAGATTTTTGCGTTACAGAAACGATGCGACTCATGGAATCAATACGACCGTAGAAATTACTAATGAATGCGACAGCAGCGACCAAATCACCGACCGTAATTTCATTACGTGAGACTTGCCAAATACCGAACACCCAGACCACCAAAATACCGAGATCCGTCAGGAAGGAAACAATAGGTGAGAACAATGACCACACCTTGTTTAACTTGTCGTTCACAGCAAGATTATGCTTATTTGCGGTTCTGAATCGTGTTGCTTCACGTTCTTCTTGTGCGAAAGCTTTCACCACACGAATACCTGGAATCGTATCCGCCAGTACATTCGTCACTTCCCCCCACACACGGTCAATCT
>CALKVB010000135.1 GCA_937996605.1 uncultured Oxalobacteraceae bacterium
TGATGCCATTCAACGTAGTGACATTGGTGATGGCATTGGTTCCCAAACTGAGACCTCCAGTCATGGCGCGTGTACCATCGCGCAACAAATATGTGGTTTCCGTCCCAAATCCGTCGAGTTTGGATTTGTCCGTGGAACTCATGAATCCACTGGCCAGAGCCGTTGCCAAAGCCGCCGGGATGGTATTGATACTGGACAATCCGGTCATCGCACCATTCGTCATCACAATGGAAGACGAACTTGCACTTGTCAAGTCAATGGTATTGGTACTACTGCCATTCAGGGTCAGTGAACGTGACGTTCCGGAAGATGTAGTGATATTACCTACACCGGTCAAGGAACCAGTCATCGACCGGCTGCCATCTGCCAAGAAATAACTGGCCTCCGTGGCAAAACTGTTCAACTTGCTCTTGTCACTCGAACTCATGAAACCCGCCTCTGTTCCCGAGGCCAACTGAATCTTGTATTCTTGTAGCGAAGGATTGATCACACTTGTCAAATTGATACCCTTGTTCGAATTGAAATTGACATTGCCTGTCATCGCCCGTGTTCCATCTGCCCGAAAGTATTGAGGATGATCATCCGCGGATAAACCAAGCAAATTGCCGTGGGTCGACGAAGCATTCACACCCGATGCTTTGAATCCAATGACAGGTCGAGCGTCTTCGATCTGAATTAAATTGGTTGATCCCTGCCGAACATAGACCACCGCAATCAAGGTAATGCCATCTTGAAACGAGGATGGAGGAGTGGACAAAGAGGCGCCTTCCGCTTCCACCAACGTGGCATATTGAGCTTGACCCACTACCAAAAAGTATTGCTCAGTGCTTCCTTCGCCAATCAAATACAAGGAATGCTTGGTATAGTAGGTAGAAGTTAAGGAAGCTAGCGTACCCGAGCCATCGTCGTATTGACTGTTCGTCACTGTATTGGTCGAAGAAATGGTCCAACCTCCTGAACCGTTCGAGCGGTACTGCTTGAAATTGCCTCCAGTCATGCCTGAAGGTTGAAACAACTTGTCTGCAAAGTAGTATTTTCCACCGGATACCACCAGTTGTCGCGCGGTGGTATGTTCCGTCACCAAGGAACCCGACACAAAGACGGCACCTAAACCATCGCGTACAAACTGACTGATACGATTGGTGGCATGTACTGCATTGGATGGACTGGAATCAATCCACTCAATGCCGGTGGCCGAAGTCATGATGCGACCCAACAAGATGGTGTTCATCGTCTCCGGCATGGTTCCGCTAAACGACAACACGTTGCTCTCGGATAGAAACACGTAAAACTCAGTGCTGGCTGCAAGCGTGGAAGACGTCAAGTTACCCCATTCCAGCTTACGAATCAATCCATTGTTGGCGGATGTTTCCAAGTAACCCGTTCCAGCACTCACTTGAATGGTTCGACCTGTACCTGCCGTGATCACACCCCCGGTCAACACTCCCATAGGCGATCCTTTTAGCAACAAAGTCGACAAATCCACATGTTCTTGGTTGTTGTCTGTATAGGTCATCGAGATCCGGTTCGTGATTTCAAACTCATAATCGTCGCGATCGTGAAAGGCCCAGCTGATATCGGGACTGTTGTTGACAATCTTGGTATGGCTACCCACACCTGTGAAGGTGCCCTCACAAGTTGGATGTGAGTTATGAATGTCATACGTGCAGCGCTCAAACGTCAACTCCGTGGCCAAAAAGCGTGGACTTGCACCCGTATTGGTAACCTCCAAACCCTTGTAGAAACCATTCAAATACACACCCGACAAATGAACCGCACCTCCATCCGTCAATTGAATGGCCGAAACCTGATCCACGCTCGGATTCGCAATCGACGAGGAAAGACTACTGTTCAATACCTTAACCACAGAGCCTGCATTGACGATTTGAAAGAGTGATGTCGGATAGGTGGTGGCCAACGAATTGATCAACAGATCTTGTACGATCAACTCCGAAATACGACCCGAAGCCGAAGTCACACGAATACCGCGAGTAAACGCAGAAGAAGAGCCCATGTAGATATTGAACATCTTGAGCAAGGAGTCATTCGACGCGTCTGCATGCACATGTACATGGGTGTGATTGGCTCCAAATTCAATCTGCTTCATCATGAAAATTGTGTCTACACCTACTGAAGCGGAGGCGTAATACACGGCTGCTTCGGATGCACTACTCACACCTCGAATCGTCAAGTCGGAAAGTTCGGAATCATCATGGGCTATCACCAGTGACACTGCCGGATTGGTGGGTTGCAACACAGTCACACCCACACCTTTGCCCCGAATGTTTACGTAGGGCTTGAGCACCAACTGAGGTTCACTATATACACCCGGACCCACCTCAATCGTGTATTGAGTCGTACTAGTACCGGTCACAGACGCTAGCGCCGCTGCCACAGACGTAAAGTTCGCGCCCTTCTTTGCCACAGTCACGATTTGTCGATCTGCGCTCGTGATGAAAAAGGTTGAACTGGGATGAATCGACGTCTTGGCATACTCAGAATACCCCGTAAAGTAACCTGTGGCACTCGCATTGTCAATGTTGAGATTGGTTGTACAATTGTCAAAGGTGACCGCCGTAATTTGTAATTGCGGCGCACCAGCAGAGTTGTCGCACCAAATAGCCTGATCAAAGTTCAAGAAATCACCCGCCTGGATAAAGGCGTGACCACCGCTGACCAATCGAATACCCTTCGCGTTGGCCGGAGTCGGCGAAGCCGTAATTCCATTCCCCGACAACGCAAACGACCGAATCTTCAAGGTCGAACCCGATCCGTTGACTTCGATTTGGTGACCATCGAAATCATCGAAATAGGTGTAAAAGTTTTCAGCATTCAAATAGGCCGTGCCAGCCGTGCTCACCACCATCAAAGCTCTGCGCACGTCGTCCACTGTCATCGTGTCTGAATTCACGTCCACATATTCCAGGTACATTTCGGAAGCATTCAAAGACGAAGTGGAGGATAGCAACACTCCAATGTAGGAATTGAAGATCGACACTTTGTGCAACTGGGTAAAGTCTCCAGAATCAACGCATGCCACTGCAGCGTAGTTCACACCTGCGCCTTGCAATGTCAAGAATGAAATCTCTGACATTACCTCCATCTGACACACATGTTGCATATCGGAAACAGGCTGAATCACTGTGCCCATAATGGACGCACCACGGAGGCTGACATACGAAGGAAGGATCAGTTCAGGCTCAGTGAACGTTCCTGGACCCACTTGAATCACAAACGGATTCGCTTCACTCACGGTCTGGGTATTCACATAGGCAATCGCATCGCTGATCGATACAAAGTCACCTCCCTTTTTGGCCACCGTCACAATGCGTGCATCCGTGTTGTTGATAAAGAAGGACGAATCTGGGTGAATGCCACACCGCTCCTTAGAAGCAGTGCCTTGAAAATTGCCGGAAGTGTTGGGGTTCAAAATGGAAAACAAGGTTGCCACCGAATCGTCAAAGATGGACGAACTCATCACCAGGGAAGGGGCACTTCCTGTATTGTTCACCTGAACACCAATACCCGACTGATTCTCAATCTTGCCGTTCGAAAGCACCGCGTGCGAACCATTCTCCAGTTCTACTGCTATGGAAGCGGATTGATCTATGATGTGAAACGTACGCATGTACAAATACGCGTCGGCACCCACCACTCGATGTTGCGAACCAGAAAAACTATTCACTGCTTGAATGGAATCATAGTTTTCAGCATGCACGGTCAAATCATAGCCTGCGGCTGCTTCCACCAACAACATGTGCTGCAAATTGGCAAAGGAAGACGAGGTCTCGATCCGTATATGCTCCAAATGAATGCTTGATGAGGCGGCCACCGTCTTTACCCAGACACCCCGGGCACAATCCATCGTCATCACCTTGTGAATGTGGCAATAGTCGCCGCAGTCTTCGATGTATACTCCCGCATAACCGGTGCCCGCTCCTCGCACTGTGACAAAACCCATGACGGAATTGGCACTCATGCGAACCACATGATGATTGTTCGCATCTGGCTGAATCACCGTATTGGCACCTTGAATTACCACATAAGGCTTGAGCTGAATCAACGGTTCCGTATACACACCTGGACCCACGTAGATCTTGTATCGATTGGTGACGGAATTGTCCGTAATTGAGGCCAACGCCGCTGCAATGGAACTGAACTGACCCGAGGCCGGACTCTTTGAGACTTGCAACTCCCGATACACATTGCCTGGATCTCCCCGAGGAATGGTAAAGCTAAATGTGGTGGTAGAGCCAACCGTGGAAGCCGAAACCGATGCATTGGTTCCCGGTGCCCCCGTTGTGGTAGTACCTGCTTGCACCTTGACTTCAGGCAGCACAAAATCCAACGTTGCCGCTTGACTCGTTCCCGAATTGGTGACGGAAGGGGTGGTGCCTGAAGAGACGGATCCCACCGCCACTGTTGCCGCTTGGCCAGCAGGAATGCCGAATTGAAAGGTGCGATTGGTCGATGTGCCACCGAGAGTCACGGTCGGTGATGCACCCGCACTCAGTCCCACCGCAGTGGCAGAGGAGATCGATGCTGCTTGACCCGCCGGAATACCAAACTCAAAAGAACGATTTCCAGGTGTACCACCCAGGGTTACAGTCGGAGACGCACCTGCACTGAGACCCACCGCGGTCGCAGATGAAATCACTGCATCATTACCTCGACGCAAGACAAAGTCGAAAATAGCATCGTTCTCTGTGCCCACGTTCGTCACCGATGCCGTCGCGCCTTCCGTCACCGCACCCACTGAAACAGTGGCATTGCGACCAGAAGGAATTTCAAAAGTAAACGTTCGATCCAACGATGTACCACCCAGCGTCACTGTGGGAGGCAAATTATAGGCCACGCTGGTCGCCGATGCACCCGAGATAATAGCGCTGGAACCATCGTCACCCCGCGGAAAGACAAAGTTCAACAGAGCATCATTCATCGTACCCACATTTGTCACGGAAGCAGTGGCGCCACTTGTCACCGATCCCACTGCCACCGTAGCCGGTCTTCCTTCAGGAATGCCGAACGCAAACGTTCGATCCAAGGATGTGCCGCCCAGAGTTACAGTCGGAGAATTTCCGTACGTCACTGAAGAAGCCGATGCACCCGAAATGATCGCACTGGCACCGGCAGCACCTGTGGCACCGGCTGGAATTCCAAACTCAAACGTACGATTCAGAGACGTGCCACCCAACGTCACCGTGGGAGAAGACCCAGCGGATAAACCGACCGCGGTGGCAGAAGAAATGGCAGCGCTGGCGCCTGCCGCACCTGTGGCACCTGTTGCGCCTGCAGGAATCCCAAACTCAAACGTGCGATTCAGAGACGTGCCTCCCAACGTCACTGTTGGTGAATCCCCTGCAGCCAAACCCACGGCTGTGGCTGAGGAAATGGTGGCACTGGCACCTGCAGCACCTGTGGCACCTGCTGGAATTCCAAACTCAAAGGTACGATTCAAAGACGTGCCACCCAACGTCACCGTAGGAGAAGACCCGGCTGATAAACCGACGGCGGTGGCGGAAGAAATGGCGGCGCTGGCGCCCGGAGGAATCGAAAAGTTAAAGACGGCGTCGGTCGTAGTACCAGCATTGGTGACTCCAACTGGTCCCGACACCACTGTGCCCACATCGACTGTGGCTGGGCGGCCCACTGGCAAATCAAACGCAAAGGATCGATTGCCCGGCGTGCCACCCAAGGTCACTGCGGGACTTGCATTCCAAGCCACCGATGACACTGAAGCACTTGAAATCACGGCGTCGGAACCACGAGGCAATACCACGTCGAACACCGCGTCATTCACCGTTCCCACATTGGTCACCGATGCCGAGGCGCCTTCCGTCACGGCTCCCACCGCTACCGTGGCCGGTCGACCTGCTGGGATACCAAAGGCAAAGGTGCGATTGCCTGAAGTGCCACCCAGTGTCACGGTGGGAGTGGTTCCATACGACAGCGTGGAGGCCGACGCACCCGAAATCACCGCGTCCACACCCGGCTGACCTTGAGGAATGGCAAAGTTGAGAACAGCGTCATTGACCGTACCCGCATTCGTCACATTGGCCGAAGATCCGGGAGACCCGGTGCTTACACTGCCTACCGCCACCGTGGCAGGTCTGCCCGCAGGAATGCCAAAGGCAAAAGTACGGCTCAAACTGGTACCACCCAACGAAACGGTGGGATTGTTTCCATAGGCAACCGTGGAAGCCGTAGCCCCTGAAATCGTTGCACTATCACCTTGATCGCCCTTGGGAATGGTGAAATTAAAAACAGCATCTGTCGTTGTGCCGGCATTGGTCACCGACGCAGAAGAACCAGCAGCACCCGTGGTGACTGTTCCTGCAGTCACCGTGGCAGGTCGACCCACCGGCAATCCCAAGGCGATCGATCGACTCGTTGGCGGACCGGTGTAAATCACGGTGGGATCGTCGTCCCAAGGCAATGCTGAAACCGTCACATCCGCAATCACCGCTGTGCCTGGATCACCTCGAGGAATGGTAAAATTCAAAATAGCGTCGCTCGCTGTGCCCACATTGGTCACCACCGCGTTTGACCCTGGCGCGCTAGTGGTCACTGTACCAGCCGCTAACGTCGCGGCACGACCAGCCGGAATGCCGAATTGAATGGTTTGCTCACGGTTGGTACCCGTCAGTGTTACCGTGGGCGGACTGCCAAACGTGATCGTCGAAGCCGTTGCACCCACAATCGAAAAGTAGGCATTCTCCCGATCCACCAAACTACCCTGCACCTTGAAATCCAACGCCAGTCGATCGTTACTGAAATTGCTGACAAACACACAGTTCTTGAAAGACTTGCCTTCCCGGATAAACACACTGAAATTGGAAAAACGGCCGGTCGAACTTTGGGCCCGAACTTGCGAGGTACTCACCAGACGGTAACCGTCCTCCAAACGATAGGTGCCGTTCTTGACCGTGTTCACCTCGTCTTTCAACAAAATCTCATCTCCCACCTGAACCAGCACACCGTCCACGTAGAAAGGAATTTGTTCTCCACGCTCCATCAACTGTCGAAATTCACTCAGTCTTTCGAAATCCGGATCATCCTCATCCAGTTGGTCGGGAACCAAACGATAGGCACCACGTTCGTCGGCCACGGATCGGGACAAAATAGGCTCGGTTGATGCAGCCAAGACGAAGGAAAACTTTTCAGGATCTTTCTGAAGCGATGGTTCGTTTGCTACATTGTAAATGGACAAGATAAACGCCACCAAGCAAATCAAGACAAAGCCAACCAAGACTGTCTTGCGCATTGATGGCAATTCAATCGGTGGAATGACAATCTTGGTCATGCTTTTTATTTCGTACAGAAACAAAAAATGTCACTGCAACCTCTGGCCGATCAAAATCAACCCGGCCGAGACTTGCTTTCGCGGCTTTACTACCTGGACTCCAAAGGACAATTGGATGGAAGTTCAGCCACTGAAATCGTCAGCAACATTGTTGCGTTTGGCTTCATCCAAGCCTCGGCCACGTGCGACCAGGGATTCATCGTCGATCAAGAAGTCAAACTCGAATGCAACGATGCCGCCAAAGGAGTCGCCGTAAAGAACAATCCCAATTGCACCTACTGTCTACAACAAGTGGCCGCCATGCTAGCCGATCGAGCCAATCTGGAGCAACAAGCAGCGGCAAGGAATCCCAATTATGAACCGCAAGCGGCTTCGCCCGACGTGCTGAAAAGCATTCAAGGCGAACTACCCGATCAAACCGACGGAGCCTGCAAGTACGTCTGTCTACAATGCGTCGCCAAAGACATTGATCAAAACATCCAAATGAGCATCACCGAGAATTGTAATGTATCCACACAAGCCTTTCTTACAGCGTTTGACAATGGGCTCAACAGTGCAGCCCAGCAGACCTTGAAACAGAATCAAGACAAGTTGGTCCAGAATGGCATCACCATCGCCACAGAACCGGATTTGCAACAGGCGTCCATTCACATGACGGACACCATCCGAGGCATCACTTCGGTGAATACCTTGGAAACTTTGAAACAATTCGCCCTCATAGCGCAAGCCATTCAGATCGACCCCTTGTCCACCAGCGTCGTATTGCAAAATGTGCGCCAGGCCATTTCACTGACCATGGTGGCCACCATGGCCGCCAAAGTCTACAATGACGCCGATGTCAAGAGCAACATCAACTATGACGGTGTATCGGGCGAAATCGCCAAAGATTTTGAAGCCGTGGACCTCATTCAATCCCTGGAACAGTCCATTGAAACCATTCAAGATGCACTCAGCAACACAGCTGTACGATTAGCGCTGATCTTGATCATCATCCTCGTCATCGTGGTCCTATTATTTGCCAGCATTTTCTTCTTTCGTCCCGCCATTCTATTCGGCGGCCTCACCGAACAGGATTTTTCCAAATAAAAAAAAGAGGCACGCCTTTCTCATTTGTCTCCGATCCCTCAGTTTTCAAACACCCAACATGGACGAACAACGCTCAGCGCCCATCCGGCTCCTGGTCTGCGGAATGAAGGGTGCAGGCAAATCCAGCACCATCGGCATCTTGCTCCGTAAAGATCCTTTGGAAACGAATCCATTCGTTGCCGGTCACTACCTCGGCCATTCGGCACATTTTCCCGTAAAATGTGTGGAGACCGTCGGTTTCAACGGAGGCAAACGGGGTGATGCTTTGGCAATGGAAGCAATCACCAGGGCCTTGCATGACGGTGTCGATCATATTCTCGTCGTGATGTCGGTGGTTTCCCAATGCAACGCACCAGAACGCAAGTTCTTACGAAAAATCGCAGACGGGTTGCGGGCAGTGTCAGATCGTGTGACACTCGTCATCACCAAGGCAGACTCTCCCGAGCTGTTCAAGACCGCCCGATCCGTGATGGGACCAAACGTCATCCAAACCCTGACCACGAAACACAATTTCAAGATTTCTGCCACACCCATCGTGCTGAGTCGTGTGCTCATCGAGAACAGCAAATATCAAAAAGTCATCGCCGATCGACTGGTGAGGCTCGGAACCCAGATTAGCCCCCAAGAGACGACTCACGCTGGCAAACGTCCTCTAGCTCAAGCAGAAGAAGTGCAACCGGCGAAACGACTGAAACCGGATGCTGCAGCAGCAATCCCAGGGATGATATTGCAAAGACTGCAGGATGGAACGGTTCACTTACGACCCGCAACAAGCGAACTCGTTCAGGGATCTGTCTTGATGCATCTCACGCAATTAGGGGAACGTTTGTCCGGATCGATGGATACTACAGAGCACACACATCATCTCGACGATATGCGAATGATTGACGACGGTCCCAACGGTCTACCCATGCTTACCGGACGTGTGATTCGTAGACATCGCGTGACTGGCGAAGTGACTCTTTTGGAAGCCTCGTACTCTTACAACCAAGATCGCACCATCTTTGGTCAATTGGTTGAGCTGCAGCAAAATGCTTGATTGGAATTTTTATAAACATTATTCATTTTGACGTTCTTCGGTTAGAAAACTTATTGTTTTCGACCAGAACACAAAATTCCAAAATGAATGGACCGCTGTGGGGAGGATTGGTGGAAAGCGTTTTTGCATTGGCCACCGATGCCAGCCATTTCAAAGATCCGGTGTTTGAAAAATTGAAACAGTTGGAACGAGCCAAGACTCGCAAAAAAGTACTGGACATTCTCCCTCACATCAGTCCGCTCGAGCGAGATCGAATCAATTCTCCGCTACTCGATCTGCTGGTCGAAGCATCACTTGCAACACGCCAAAACATGGTGAGGCTGGTTCAGAGCAAAGTCGAGCATGTGGAATTCTTTTTGGACCGAGGAATGTTTCAAGCTCAAACCTTGCTGAGTCATGCTGCCAAACTCGGTCAAACAGAAGTGGTGCGAATGCTGTTGGATCGTGGTGCAGACATCCATGCTGGAAATGAAGGAGCGTTGCGGGCAGCTGCCAAACGCGGTCACAAAGAGTTGGTGGGAATGCTATTGGATCGTGGCGCAGATATTCACGCGGAAGAAGATGAAGCCTTGCGGTGGGCTTCTGACAATGGTCACAAAGAGCTGGTGGGGCTTCTGCTTGAACGAGGTGCCAATCTTCATGCCGTTGACGACGAAGCGCTATGGCGGGCTTCCGTAAATGGTCACAAAGAAGTGGTGGAATTATTGCTGGATCGAGGTGCCAGCATTCATGCCTTATATGACGCAGCATTGCGATTCGCTTCTGAGTTTGGACACAAAGAGACGGTGGAATTGCTGTTGGATCGAGGCGCCGACATTCATGCCTTTGAAGACTGGGCATTGCGCATTGCTGCAGAGAATGGTCACAAAGAGGTGGTGGAGCTTTTGGTCCATCGAGGGGCAGACATCCACGCCATGAACGAATATGCATTTCGTTTCGCTTTCGCACACGGTCACAAAGCGGTGGTGGAATTTTTGCTGAATCGCGGCGCCATTGTCTTGCAATACGCTTCCAAAGCTTTTTTGTTGAACCACCGGCGCCAAGAATGAATAACGATCAAAAATCCTCCGGAGGTGCATTCGCCATCAGTTCTTTGCGCAACTTACGATCTTCATTGGCCCGCCAGCTCTTTTGAATCAGTTTGACCGTGGCAAAAATGGCCACAAAGACGAAAATCACAATCACCACAAACCATACAAAGACCACCACTTGACCCACCGTATGCTTCAAAAACTTGGCGATATCCGAAACACTCTCCGCCACAATATCTCCCAACTCTCCAATCGTGTTCTGGTTGTTGATGGCAGCTTGAATCTGGTCGGTCTCGGTTTTCTCGAAAATATTATTCATCACATTGTTGGCCTGCAAAAACGTCAACACCGACGATTGCACACTTTGCTGCCGAATCCCCGTCACCGCACCACCGCTTGCTGTAAACGTCTGATTCAAATTAATCGTAGCGATTGCGTTACTCACTATGTCCGTCGTCAATAAACTCCGAGCGCGATTGGAAATATTCTGCACTAAATCCTCATACGAGTTTGCACCCAACGCCTGCGCCATCGCCGCCAAAATGTCCCGATGACTCTGCAAACTCTGATTCACCTTGTCCGTAATCGACTGATCAATCGTATTCTGAATGGCATTGGTCAAATCACAATCCGCGTTCGCTGTTGTTTGAATGATTTGTTCAATGTCGACAAACGAACACATCTTGCAGGGTCCGGTACTTCCCGCATCCATCAACGCTGAGAAAAATGGATTCAAGTCTTCCTCAATCGGCTTCAAACGCTTCTGACCTGTACGACTACCCGCCGCTTCCATGGCGTCGTACCGCGTAAACTCGGTTTGCTTCAGATTCTCGATCAGACTCAAACACGCAGAATTATCTGCATACGACCCAGTCGCACCATTTTGAGGCTCGCAATCTATGGACACAATCTGACTGGCCGTGTCACTAACCGCACAGTTCAATGAAATGCTGGTAATAATCGAAGCCGTTTGCTCATTCACTTCCTTCAAAATCGCCTGGGAACTATTGGATCCACCCATTCACTCCTGTTTCTTTTTTGCTTCCGTAGAGGAAAAAACTAAAGACCAAATGGCCTTACCCATCATGGCCGGAGCCGCTGTCGGCATCGGTTTGTACGACATTCTTTCCGGAAAAGGCGGAGACAAACTCACCATCGTCAACAACATCACCAATGAAGCCACCATCACCTCATTCGTCAGTGTAGCCACCCAATGCTTCTCCACCACAACCTCGGAACAAACCATAACCCTACCCGTCAACTCTGGTAGTGACGAACAAAGCAAAGCATGCGGTGACCCAGACATTGGCTGCAACGCCGCCGTGCAAGCCGTGATTGCAAAACGAGCTGGTCTGGCACAGAAATGGGGCATCAACGCCGGAGAAACCACGGCGACACCATGTGAAAACATATGCAGAGGCGTCATCGTCAAACGACTGGACCAAGAAAGTGTACTGAAAAGCGTGGCAAACTGTAGCATTGATAGCACCATCACCAACAATATTCAGCAAAGCATGAAGGAACAACTCGACTCCCAAGTCACCAACCAAGAAGACATTTTTGGACAATTGGGCAGCATCTTCGCCGGCACACGAGAATCCATCAACAATGACCTTTCCCATGTGCTGACACAAAATCTTCAACAAGAATTTGTCAGTAATCTGACCACTCAACTCGCCAACCGTCAAACCATCTCTGTCACAGGCACCTCCATCTACGCCGAAGGCATCACCCAACAACTCACGGGAAGCGTCTTTGGAACCTTGAAAGTCACCAATACCATCACCGATCAACTGACCCAATCTTCCGATTTCAGCTTACAACAAACGCTGAAAAACATCAATGACTCTGTCGGCGACCTTGGAAAGGATTTCCTATCTGTTGTCGACTCGGTATCCAGCATCATCGACACCTTAGTTGGTCAACTCCTCTTCATCATCGGTGGCATCCTTGTTGCCATCTTGCTCATCATTGGCGCCTTGTTTTTGTGCTCCAAGAGTGTGCAATCCGCGGCATTAAACTGGCTAGGTGAAAAACTGGAACCTGCCGAAAAAGCCACTGAGAAATAAAATATCCTTTTCAAACCATGATCTTCCATGTTACGTCTCATCTGATCATCGTACATACATTTCATGGAACAAACCATTCTAGACCAAGTGTTTCGCGTTGAACCGGTGATGCATCCCGTGAGGCCACCTGCCGTTGAACCCACCGATGTTGTCGCCCTCACCAAACCGTGTGAGGGATCCGCCATCCCGTGTTCCATGGACTTGTCCGCCATCGCCGACGTATTGGTACCCCACGTCCCCTGCCTGCCCCAAGCCTGCTTCGGGACATTTTCGTTCCCAAACACCCTTTGGGAAGTGCTACGACACACTCAAGCCTACGAATGGATCCACCGCAGTTGTTGCAATGACCGGCAGCCCAACAGCATTCGAATCGATGCCTCCAGAGAAATAACCCAAGAATGGAACCAATTTTGGGGCGCATGGTGCCGACCGCCGCAACACCGCGTGGCCGCGTTTTGGTGGTGCGAATCCATGCTCACCGATGTGGAATACGTGGAAGGCTGGGAACGATGTGGAGTCTTTGTTCAACGCATTCTAGACATGGCTTGGGGCATTCACATCGCCACCGCCGCCACCACCTGTTTTGAACGAGTGGAATGGGTCTCGCCTGTCCACAGTGACGCCCCGCGACGATGGATCTATCTAGTGGCATACCGGTCCAAACAACGTCCATGCTTTCAACCCCTCTCCGCCAAAATCCAAACCACCCAACGTGTGAAAACTTCCTTGCTGCTGTTTTTGCAAGAATGGAAACGAGTGTACCAAAGAACCATTCTGCGTTCCAATTTTCTCACGCCCTTTTTGCTTCATACTCCACCCGACCGACCCTTGCCCATCGACGAACACTTGTTCCTCAAACATCCCCTAGCGGTCGAAGCCCGGCAAGCCTCCGACATGGCATGGCAATTTGCTCAAGCGGTTCATCAAAAACACCACGAAGAATATATTCCATAAACATAAACCACCAATAAACCATTTCAACATTTTGGTTTAGTTGATGATGGAATACTTTATGCAAGGAAACGAAGAGTTTGGCATCATTGTCTGCAGAGCGTTGTCCAGCGCATCCCTTCGCCACTTGTCCTCTCCTTGGAAGTACTAGCTCTACAAAGCAAAACAATGTATTGAAAGCAAAATTTATGCCCCATGAAACATCGAAACCTAGCCTACCATAGCGGAATGCGTTTTTCTCGAGTGAATGTAGAAAACGGAAAAACTTCGAAGAGACGATATCGAACGACGACAGTAACTTTGTCGTCTCGAATTTGATTCGTCAGCTTGTGGAACCATTCTGGCTCCGTTGAACTCTCCTTGGGACGAATGGTGCAAATCGGTATGATCGCATCTCGAGCAAAGCCGCGCGGAGGGTCGAGTCTCTCCGAGAGCACACTTTCGGCTCCAATGTTCCAATCCCCAGCGTTTGGCAAGATTTCAGAAATTTTACGAAATTGTTTGCGATCACAGCCTGTTTTTTCTGCAGTAAAATAGATGGTCTCGATAAACATGGGTCCGAAACCGATGTTCCCGAATTTGATTTCTGCCTTTGGATCCTTCACATCTGCTCCAGCTTCACCGCGAATATATGCAGTTGGGGTCGGTAGTAAACTTTGAACGCCCACTGCAGCCGTCACACTAGCGGCAACCGCATGCACGACACGTACAGCAGTTTGCACTGATTGCATCGCTTGGTTTTTTCATCCATTCGATTTCAAAACAATTATAAACACTTGTACTTTGATCGAGCTTGCAAAACTCAGCATATTGATCACCACATCTCCAAACCCCAAAACGTGCAAAACCAATTATTGACACGCGGAGGACATTCGAACAGGAAGAAACAAAAACGTCATGGGTCTTTACGAACTCAGCGTGTCCATTCCCATCAGTGACTATTTGAAAGCCAAGGCCTTGTGTCGAGCCGAAGCGGAACTCAATCATCAAGTGGTGGTGAGAGATAACACCTCCACAGAGCAAAAGGTATTACGGACAGAAGAACTCGTCGTCAGCAAATGGGCGTATCGAAACACTGAAAAAGATGCCATTGAACGAGCGGTGGGCCTGGCCCAGTTTTTCATCAGCGAAGGTATTCGTGTGGATCAAATGCAAGTCAAGGCCGACATTGACCTTTTGCCCAGCGACTACGTGTTGAAACCCGAAGAAGCCTTTGAATTTCGAATTCAAGTGCCGGTTGCCAATCCCGACGAATACACCCGATTTGTCCAATTGTGCCGAAACCATGGCGCCCGAACTCACGACGTGGTCAAATCCGAATCCATGGACTTTGTCCCTGTCGGAACCCTGCAGATTCATCAAGGGTCCAAACAAGACGCCATGGAGAAAAACTCGGCATGGATTCAAGCCGTAAAACTCCAAAAGTTTCGCATCAGTTTCAAAGTCAGACAAGACATTATTCTATTCCATCACGTTCTTTGAGTGGTTTCAAGTTTGTTTTCAATACGTATATCCTTCCATCGAATGATTGATACAATCTGTTCCATGACATCCATAAAACTCTTCAATCAAAATGGACACTCCATCATCTTGGAGCCTTCCAAAGCCCAACAATCTTCCGTGCTCAAAGCCAAAATGGAACTCGGATCCGATCAAGACGTAGCCCTTCATGACGCCTCCGACAAGGTACTCGACTTGCTTCCCCTGGCATGGCACAAAAAACACCGCGAACAACTATTCGACACCCATCGAGAACTATTCTACGAATTGTTAAACTTGGTTCACTTTCTCGACATTCCATCCTTGGAACTCTCACTGGTCAAACAATTGGCTCGCCGCTGTGCTCGATTGTCCCATGATCAATGGGAATTGCAATTGGTGCCTCTTGTATGTGCCAAACGAAAAATGTATTCTTGAATTCAATCTTTGATCACACCTTGCACCACTCGAGCTAATCCAGCATACTGATGACGAATGGATTCAAACTGAGACTGAGTCATCGTGCAACCATGCTGCATCAACAGTCGGACAATGGTCTTCTTGTCTCTGAATGCGGCCAACCCTTTTGCATGTCGTCGAGTATGCGAATGTACGATAATCGCCTCATACAGCGCATCATTCGGAATCGGCGCTTTGTCGTGCAACAGAGCATGTACATAAGGAATATCAAGACAGTTAAAGGCTTCACGAAATTCCTTCCCGGTTGCACGATACCCAAGCTTCACAACACATTTGTACATATCCAGAGAAGTAGGTGTGACTGCGATTGGAACCAAGGGAATAGACAGTGTTTTCAATTGGTCAAAGATGGATTTCCAATCGGAACTCTCAAGTGCTTGTCGAGCCACGAAGGATACGAGGGGACGTGTGTTCACTCCCAAGGCGTGCAGTCCTTGCAGCAATTTCAGATTCTCCTGGACGGACGCAAATCGTTGGGTCAAGGCGTTCATAGGTTCACCATGATCCAACACCCATTTGGCAATATGGGGAGCCATGTGAAGATACGCTCGGTGACGCAAAATGAATCCACTGATTTCCTTCAAGGACAACATCTTCGACTCCAGTATCATGTCCAACACTTGACACGATGTCGTGCGAAGCACGATGTCTCTCGATCGGTTTACTGTTAGCGGAGTCACTGTCCATATTCGCGCCAACATTTGCGGAGAGCTATGTCCGAATACACTGTCGTAGCTGTACTCATTCAAATCCAAGCCTCGACCATCCAGAAGAAACTCCAAGGCCTCCATGGCGTTTCCAACAATGATTTGCTTCATCATACACAGATATTGCGCGTGTCGGTAATGAAAGGGCGATCCATCATTGAATCCAAAGGAAAACATAACGTTTCCCATGTGGTTGGCAACTAAAAACGCCTTAAGCAATTGATCCAACAATCGCGAATTGATGCGGTTGACCCATGAGTCCACGTCGGGCTCCATCGAAGGCCAATCGTATTTTTGAAACACCTTGATCACCTCGTACAAAGACTTGCAACCTTCCAACGCTTGCAATCGATCGACTAAGGTCGGCTCGATCTTGATCAATTCTTCCACTGCTACAGACTCGCCATATTGCTCTGTTAAAGTTTCGACTAACCCACCCCACTGACACTGAATGAGCGCTCGCTCTCGCTTCTCTGCGTAGGAATCCATTTTCTTTTTCTTTATGATTGGAACAAGTCAATCGTTACGCACTTTCTCAAAACCATCACTGAACTGCGGATTGAACCAGTTTGGCAAAACCTGGTCGAGTATTTTGAAGAGTGGAATGATCCGCCGCTGTCATCTTGCAGCCATGTTCCATCAAAAGTCGAAGCACCGTCTGCTTGAACCAACGGGAATCTGTGCTTGGTTTACGTTGCAAATGCTTCGGAAGAGACGGCGTGTGAATCAACATCCACAACGCATTCGCAGGAAGGGGCACCTGATGGGCTAACAGGGCCTTGACATAATCGATGTCAAAGGATGAAAACGCATGTTGGTACACATCGGAAGTCGCCCGATACCCGCACTTGTAAAGTTGTTTGTAGAGATTCAAGTTCACAGGTCGCTCTTTCACAGAAGACAATGGAATCTGGAGCTCCGCTAGTTCTTGCAAAATATCGTACCAAAATCCTTGAGTATGAGCTGCATTGCGTAGGGCGCGATCCGCGATCATAATACCATACCACTCGACGTGCTCCCTTTTGGTCCCAAGGGTGATGAGTTCCTTGAGGAATTGGATATCCGGACTCAAAAAATAATTTCTGATGCGAATGCGTACAGAACCATGCTCAAGTGCCCACTTGACCACCGTTGCACAGGGATGCCAACCGTTGGATTCAATGCATTCGAACATTTGTTCCAAGGAAAGCAGCTTCGATTCCAAGATGATGTCCAACACTCGATCAGAGTGGGTCTTTTGAACGATGCTTCGTGCTTCTTTCGAATTCATTGACGGCATGCGCGACAAAATCTTGGGAGAACTATGTCCAAACATGGAAGCATAGTTATACTCAGAAAGGTCGACAAGGCCGCGATCCAGAACAAAGTCCCACGCCTCCATCGCTTCATTCGTCATCACATGCTCCATCATACGCAAATACATGAGGTGCCGAACATGAAAAGGCATACCTTGGCAAATGCCATAATACGTAAACTGATCTTTCGACATTTCAACCACCTGTACAGCGTATGTGAACGCTCGAGAAAGTTGATCCAATAACGGAGAATTGATCCGATTCATCCACGAATCCGCATTCGGCTCAATGGAAGGCCAATCGTACGCATACTTTTGAAACACCTTGATCACCTCGTACAACGACTTACAACCTTCCAGCGCTTGTAAACGTTCCACTATAGTGGGTTCGATCTTGGTTAATTCTTCCACCGCCACCCACTCGCCATATTGCTCCAACAACGTCTCAATCAAGCCACCCCATTGGCACTGAAGAAACGATCTCTCCCGCTTTCCTCCAGATGAATCCATTTGGAACAGGACGTTTTCAAACTATGGCGCCTAGAATAAAACAAGATGCAACGCAGTCCCGCTTTCCTGTTTTTGCTTTTTGTCCTTTTGGTGGGATGGTTCTTTTTGTCTTCATACATATTCATGGTTTTGTACAACTTTTCCGTGCCACGTATCGCAGGCTCGATTGATCCCGACCAACGAGCCAAGTTCCAAGAATTAGACTATCCAGAGGCCATCGTCATCTACCTATTTCTCGGGCTGGTGTTCGGACCCATCAACGTCAACTACGTCGAGCGTCAATGCAACTGGCTGGAACGAAAGATGAAGTAAAATTGTGAAACGCGCTACAAATAGCCTAAATCAAATGCGTTTCAGAAAACGTGATACACAACCTATGCAGCTTCCACAAAAAATGAACGTTCCAGAAAACAACCTTAAACTGTGTACCAAATGCAAGAAACAGCATGTTTATGAACGATTTGGTAAGGACAAAAGTAGAAAAGATGGGCTGGATGATCGATGCAAAGATTGCGAGAAAGAGGATAACCATGCCCAATACGTTAAACGCAAGTTGAACCGTTGCACTCCTGATTTCAAATGCTGCATAACGTGCAAACAAACAAAGCCAAAGTACGAGTTTCCAAGAAATAATACTAATCTGGAGTGGCTCGATCCAAACTGTAAGGACTGCTATTGGACCTTTGAACGAAGAATTCAAACCATAGTTCAAGCTGCAAACAGACACACCAGAGTTCGCGCAAAAAAGAACCAAGAACGAGGTGTATGTGATCTTACAGTTGAAAAAATCGTGCAAAAGTACGAATCTCAACGTGGCAAATGCTATATTTCAGGTTTCGACATGGTCATGCGACAGGATGACCTCTATACGATGAGTCTTGAACGTATCGACAACAGCAAGGGAGAACTTGATTCCAACACAGTACTTGTTTGCCACGTTTTCAACCACTTTTTTCAAATGACTCGAGAAAAGTTATACTACATACTGCACCACAACGATCAGCCTATGAATGTGGAAAAAAGCATGTATTGCCATGGGGTTTTCGAACAACTTGTGAGTGGCAACTTGCATTCCGATCGAGTACGAAATCTTGAATCGAAGCTCAGTGCAGACGAGTTACGTAAAAAGTTCCTTGATCAAAAGGGTCTCTGTGCGTATTCTGGAGTACGCATGTACGTCGGTACCAATATACCGACATTCCAAATGTCGGTAGAGCGAGTGGATCGTACTAAGCCACATAATATTGATAACATCGTGTTGATCATTCGGGAACTGAATGTGGGGGCTAAAATCAACTTGAACCGCGAAATCATCGAAAAATGGAGAAGTAACGCTTGCATCAATGAGTCGTTTGATTTGGGAAACCTTCGAGCGAAGTGGGATTTAGAAGCGGTACCAAGCAAAGACCACCGTACGTGCAAAGAGTGCAATTTGCTTAAGCCGGTGTGCGATTTCGAAACGACAGTTTACGGTTCGTTCTACGTACGTTGCCGAGTCTGCCGAAACGCTGAAAAGAAACTAAAAACTTGCAAGGATTGTAAGAGACGTCGTCCACAAACATTTTTCCAATACGGAAGCAATCATTGTGGTTGCATGTATCCACATCACGATGGCCATCAAGAAGTTTCGAAACGCCGTAAAACCGAATAAGAATGACACTTACACAACTTTCACCTTCCCATGATATGCTTTGGCCATCTTTGGCTTCTTCCATGAGTTGCTGCACTTTTTGAAAAGCCAGTAGAAGAAGATGCAGAGCACGAGAAATAGGACCATTAAACCTAACACTATGAACGGCCAAACGTTAATGACATCCCCGGCAGTTTTGAAAAGTTTTGCGTCAAATTTGTGCCACGATGAGCCTTCAGTAACCGCAAGAACACTTTCTGTTGTTTCCACAGGTCCATTTTTATACGTCGACCGATTGTCTCCTGGAGCAGTCAGCTGGGCTGGAATTTTATAAATCTCATTTTTTTCTGGGTACGAATTGACAGCGTCGCTGATCATAATTGGGCCGGTGCGAACAAGCGGTTGAAAATATGGAAATTTCACGGCCAGCGCTTTCCACCAGCTGTCTTTGATTGGATCCTTCAGCCATTCGATCACATGCAACCAGAATCTCGCACCACGCTTGGAACAAAGAAATGCATTGGTTAGACTAAGCCTTCCCATACCGTTTCCGGCTTTGGTAGACGAGATCGCTACGTCCTTCGTCTTTATCATTTCGTAAAAAGCAATAAAGTTATCTCTTTTGCATATCAGATCAAGGTCGCTGTAGACACCTCCGAATTCGTACAACATGAATACTCGTGCTGCATCGACTCGCATAATGTTTTGAGGGTAGGAGTCATACTGCTCCAAAAACCACCCAAACTTTTCTGCAACCAATGTTCGTAAATCAATGTCAGTCCAAAGGATCACTCGAAATCCATCGGCTTCCAGAGCCTTCCAACTATCAAAGGAATCTTTCCACTTATCAGGTATCTCTGCGTTCTTCCATGTGAGGTGAATGATTCGGGGAATGAAGGTTTGTTCTGTTTCAATCGATACTTCTGGTGTTACTGTGGTATCCTCTACCATCGCAGCCCACGGTTTATTTCAAAGTTCAACATCAAAATGTTACAACATTGTTACCTAGTCACAAACATGATGCGAGGTTCTTCAAAGGAATCGGCGATGCGATCTCCGTCTGGCCATTCATTGTGCTGGCCCTCATGATTCTTTTCTTGGTTTTATGCGTCTTTTTCTGGTGGCTTTTGAAACAATGTCGCAATTCATGGCGACGTCCACGAGCAGCGAAAGCGTATCAAGGTCGGGTGAGAGTGTTGTGAGGTATTGCACACCGCACCCACGCGAGACGTCACCCACGCTCCCAAACATGAAAATTCAAGCCCAACTATAAAGCTGTGTAGGTCAATCCTTTTCGTTCACTTTTCAACGGTTGCATCCAGTGAACTCCACTCACACTAGACGTGTCCAGCGAAAACACTGAGTTCTAGACTTTGTCGCCTAGACAGCTTTTTCCATGGAAGTGAAAACCGCCTCCGTGAACTCCGCATCCACAACTTTACCGTGGTCGTGGAGTTGGGCTGAACCTTTGAACTCTACGCTTCCCACCTTTCACCACGATCTCCTCCATCTTTCATGTCAATGTGACTCTCAGTGCACCTGTTCACTGAGCCACTCAGACAAGGAAACCGAGCATAAAGTCTTTGTCACCCATACCCTCGACAAACAATACCTCCTACTACCCCACTTAACCGCCCCCCTCAAACCCTTTCGGGACCAAGTCCGGCACATCTTTCGCAGAGCCACCCTAGGACTATCGTGGTTACTAGTGCCTCCTTGTGGAGAAGATTGGGAACCCGCACTGATACCATCCTCCGAACCCGAGACACGATTGGCTCTAGCCGCATTCCATCGCTACGCATTAGCCTACTTTCTGCAAGAATGTATCGATCTGGCTCGGCACTTTTCCCTGCCACAAGATAAAATGAAATCATCCCATTTCACCCACAACCTGTTTGAACACGTCGTACATCTGCTGAGTTCAGTACCATCCCATAGTCCTTGGCGATGCTGTCGACATACGGAACAAACATACACCATGCGATGCGGAAACCAAGGGGTCGTCATCAAAGCACCAACGGACTCTGGATTTGTTTGCCACCAATGCAGCCCTCATTCGAGTGCTATCATGGGATGCCGACATGATCCTGCCGTACAAATGGGCACAAAACACGTCATGATTGGATGCACCCAATACCCCACGTTTCACTTTCATCATTGCCACTTTATGAAATACATCGACCAAAACAACGCAGAACAACAGGCAATCCTCATGTTTGAAAACATGCCCAAATGCGTCTTTTGCATGTTCCCCCAATAAAAATCAATCAGGCAACACAAATCGATAGTAAATGAACCCTTCATCTTCGCGATCTCGCACCGCCCCCATCTTTTCATAAAATCAGACGGATCTCTGATTCGTATTTCATAAAAATGGATCGCTGCTTCATTGTCTTTGGAAACACGACCTCGACATGCTTTTCCTGGACACGTCTTGCACAACACTTCCATCATTTGAGATCCGACATGACGCCTTCGATGCAAGTGATCCACCGCAACATTGTAGACAAACAATCCTTTATGATCTTCACCAATCGCTGCCATACCCAGAAGCTCATCCCCATCGGTCACCAGGATCCACATCGGGTCCGCAAAACAACCACAGACATCCTTGAAAGAACTCACCGAAGGAAAGGTCTGGTTGTGTAACTCGAGAATTCGGGCACCTCACTGCTCTTCCAACACGACATGCTTTTTTCTAGATTTAGCAAAGAGAAGCGGATGCAAAAAATCCGTTCGAGAAACACTTTTTCCAAACGTACAACATGGCTAGCCCAGAACTCTGGGGTGGATTATACCAAGCGGTGGCCTGTTTGGCCACCGATGCCAAAGACTTTCATGATCCCGCTTTTGATCGCTTGCACCAACTGGAACAAGCCAGAAACGCCACAGAAGTGGTTTTCATCTTGAAGCTCATCACTTCAACCGAAAGGGACCGACTAAACTCCCCTCTATTGGACATACTTTTCAAATGTCGGGAAGTCTACGGTGACGACAGGCGATACTATGATATAGGACAATCCGATATTCTACATTTGCAGTTCATCCTCGACAGGGGTATGCGACGTGTCACCACCTTGCTTTGCGAAGTATGTAAGCATGGAAATCTTGAGGCCGTGAAATTGCTTTTGGATCGAGGCGCCAACATTCATGCCGTTTACGAAGAGGCGCTTCGATGTGCTGCCGCAAACGGTCACAAAGAGGTGGTGGAATTGTTATTGGATCGAGGCGCTAACATTCATGCCGAAGACGACCAAGCCTTGCGCTATGCTGCACGTGATGGTAAAAAGGAGGTGGTGGCTTTGCTGTTAGATCAAGGCGCTAGCATTCATGCCGAAGACGATTTTGCCTTGCGCTATGCTGCACGTAATGGTAAAAAGGAGGTGGTGGCTTTGCTGCTGGATCGCGGCGCTGACGTACATGCTTGCAACGACCAATCACTGCAAGAAGCTGCCGACAAAGGCCACATAGAAGTGGTGTCTTTGCTGCTGCAACATGGTGCCGACGTGCACGCCGGACACGACCGGGCATTGTGTATGGCTGCCGCACGAGGCCACACAGAGGTGGTCCGACTTCTTTTCAATCGAGGTTCCCAGAACGACGAAGCATTATCCCTGGCATGTCTTTACGGCCACCTAGACATCGTGACATTTCTTCTGGATCAAGGAGTCAACGTGAACGCAGGAGGTGGCATGCCGTTGTACCATGCATACCAAGGTGAGCAAAAGCAAGTAGTACAACTTCTTTTGGATCGAGGCGCACACGTCCACGCACTCCACAGGAACAAGCCTATGGTTCAGCCACAATACTTTCATATTCGTGAATAAATTCAAACAAACGGAACAAAACACATTTCAATACACAGAATCCCATGGAGGACAAACAGAACTCACCCCAACTCTGGGGTGGATTGTATGAATCGGTAGCCGACATGGCCTCGAACTTCTTGTAATCCAGTCGTTTTTCTAATAATCGAAAATTTCGAAAACAGTTCAAAATTGACACGATCCTTTCATTTTCTCAAGTGGAAACATGTCAGAAGCGACCGAAGACCTTTCAGAAGTTAAAGAAGAGGACGTGAATTTCTTGGGGCTGGACCACGTGTTTCAAGAAGATCGCAAATGGTTCCTGAATGAATATGCCGCCACCCAACGTACCTGTATCGCCAACATCAGCGCCCAGGCCAAGAAATTTATCGCAGACCATTTCCTTGTTCCTCTGAGCAAAGGTGAGCACAACCCGTCCGTGGAAGTGTTCAGGCAACACTTCTCACCAATGCTACAGCAACACATTCAAAACATTTTGGGCAAGGACGTTCAACTCAAAGTATCCAGCTCATACCGTCTCGAACTGAATGGTATCCAAGTGTCCTTCGTACCGAGAGAAAACAAATAAATATTATCGAAAAGTTCGAAAACAGTTCAAAATTGACATGATCCTTTCAAGTGGAAACATGTCAATCCTTGTTCCCCAAACGCCCGAAGATATTTCGGACTTTGAAGAAGAAGATGAAGTCGAAAGCGTTCAAAAAGATCGGCAATGGTTCTTGGAACGATACGCTGCAGCGATCTCAGTAAACGAGCCAGTGAGTTCATTGAAGAGCATTTTCTTGTCCCTCTCAGCAAGGGTGCGCGGAATCCGTCGTTTGAAGTGCCCAAGGATGATTTCCCACAGGTACTACGGGACCACATACGGACCATTCTGGGCAAAGAAGTTCAACTCGAAGTATACACATCAACACAGCGGCATGGCGTTTTCACCGTGCGTTTTGCTAAATAGTCTACCGTTGTTTTGAAATTTTCAGCTGGTAGATCTTTGGTAGATCTTTGATAGACGGTCTACCACCAGTGGTAGATCTTTGGTAGACGGTCTACCATTTTTTGGGAATTTTCAACTGGTAGATCTTTGGTAGATCTTTGGTAGATCTTTGATAGACGGTCACTAGTTTTCGAAACTTGAGAATTTGGAATTTTGCTTCTATGAGTTCGAAACCATGCTTAGCTTCAGAGTGTTCGGTTTTTTCGGAAGAATAAAGGACCGACATGCAAGGGGACCACTGTAGTAATGGACGATGCACTCGTCCCCGTAAAGTGAACCCAGCTGGTGGACTATTCGCTCAGTGTGCTCCATGTCTTGAAATGCGAAATCGAATTCGTGAAATCCAGCGTCAAGCGGTGCTCAGACAACAACTCAACTCCCAGCAAACGCAACCAGTCCCAGTGTCCAGCCCTCCTTCTACTGCCTTGACTCATCTTCACCAAGTGCAAGCAGAACATACCCAACGTGTCGAAGCCAAACAAGTCGACACCAACACGCGTACCAACACTCACATCCAAGCCGCTGATGGAACTGTCATTACTCAAACCACCGAATCTTCCTCCCATTCCCGTTCTGTCATCATCACCGAAACCAAGAAGTTCATTGAAACCTACGTTACGGCTCTACAAAAACACGGTGAAACTCTTCGAAACGGATTTGAAGTTGAACTTCTCAAGAATCGAATCCATGAAAGCATTCAAGCTCAAAACGACGCAGCCTTCCCCTTGAAAACGATCAAAATGGAACTATACGAGAAGGCCAAGGAAGAGACCGAAGAGATCCTAAACAATGAATTTCCGCATGTCCACTGGTCCAAAGATGAACTTCACGATCGTGCCGACAGATCGGAAGAG